>NZ_JBIUWM010000063.1:0-31987 GCF_044743445.1 Pseudomonas sp. NPDC087615
AACGGGATTATCCACGTCGGCGTTCAGGCAGGCAACTTAGTCCAGTAGTTTGTCGGGGTATGTAGGCTTTACCCGTGTTCGGGGTTGGTTTCGTATATTGAGAAAATCTTCACCGCGCTGAATTTCAACGCGATCGTGATCGATTTGACCGAAACCCGCAGCATCGACAGCACCACGTTGGGTCTGTTGGCCAAACTGTCGATCCTGTCGCGGCAGAAGGTCGGCCTGCTGCCGACCGTCGTCACCACCCACGATGACATCACCCGACTGCTGCAATCGATGGGCTTCGAGCAGGTGTTCAACATCGTCAATCACCCGGTGCCATGCCCGGAGTGCCTGGACGACCTGCCTGATCAGGACCAGTCGGAAGAGGTGGTGCGGATCAAGGTGCTTGAAGCGCACAAGATCCTCATGGGGCTGAACGATTCCAATCGTGAAGCTTTCCATGATCTGGTGAATGCCCTCGAACGCCATTGATCCTATGACGTCAGGTTGCCTGGGCAGGCCCCTTCGCGAGCAAGCCCGCTCCCACATTTGATCTGTGTCGAGCAAAGATCCCCTGCGGGAGTTTGCTTGCTCGCGAAAGCGTCAAATCTGACGATACATTTGCCAGTGCTGGCGCAATGAAAAAGGGCGAACCTGTGAGGGTTCGCCCTTTTTGCATTTCACTCAGTCAGATCACAACTTAGCTTGCAACAGCGCCTCAAGCTTCTCTTGGTCGCGAGCAAACTGACGAATACCTTCAGCCAGTTTTTCGGTCGCCATCGCGTCCTCATTGGACAACCAGCGGAATTGCGCTTCGTTCAGGCTCAGACGTGCTTCACCGGCATTGCCTGGCGCCAGTTTGCGCTCAAGTTTGCCAGTGTCCGCCGCCAGCTTGTCGATCAGGTCCGGGCTGATGGTCAAACGGTCGCAACCGGCCAGTTGCTCAATCTGGTTCAGGTTGCGGAAGCTCGCGCCCATGACTACGGTCTTGTAGTCATTGGCCTTGTAGTAGTTGTAGATGCGCGTCACGGACTGCACGCCCGGATCGTCGGCGCCGGTGTAGTCGTTGCCGTTGGCCTTTTTGTACCAGTCGTAGATGCGGCCTACGAACGGCGAGATCAGGAACACGCCGGCATCGGCACATGCCGCCGCTTGAGCGAAGGAGAACAGCAAAGTCAGGTTTGTCTGGATGCCTTCCTTTTCGAGGACCTCTGCAGCGCGGATACCTTCCCAGGTCGAGGCGATCTTGATCAGCACGCGATCGCGGCCAATGCCAGCCTTGTCATACAACTCGATCAAGCGATGCGCCCGCTTGAGCACGCCTTCCTGATCGAACGACAGGCGCGCATCCACTTCGGTGGAGATACGGCCCGGGATAACCTTGAGAATTTCCTGGCCCACCGCGACGCCGAAACGGTCGCTGGCCAGGCCGAGATCACCCTTGCAGTCGCTGACGCAAGCGTTCAGCAATTCGGCATAAGCGGGGATGGCTGCCGCTTTGAGCAACAGGGATGGGTTGGTGGTGGCATCGACCGGTTTAACCCGGGCGATCGCTTCGAAGTCGCCGGTGTCGGCAACCACGGTGGTGATTTGTTTGAGTTGTTCCAGCTTGGAAGTCATGTGTGTGCTCTGTCCTGTGGGTTTGACGACATTACCCGAGCGCTGACAGCCACTCAAGGGCGGGTGCGTGTATCGATGGCCCCTGCGGCAACAACCTGAAAACGATTGTTTGAAAGGTAGGGCGCGGTATTGATGAGTTCGATAGCGAAACCGCCCACAGGTTCAAAGCAACCGACCTGCGCACAGATCAGTTACGCCACGTCTACTGAGCATTCAAGAGCGTTGCGGCGGCCGTTTTTGCCGGTTTCGGCTGACCGCCCGAGGTCAGAAAACCGAAGTTCTTCTCGCGATCGTTGCTGCCCGAATCGCTGTTCTTCCATTCGTATATTGATGTCAGCGGGATGTTGAGCTTTTTTACATCGGCGATGAACGCACTGATTTTGCTGGCTTGTCCGTCGTTCCCACCGTTGGAGGTGAGTGCCGATACACCCCACTCACTGATGACACCCGGCAAATGGAAGTTCTGTTGAATAAAGGCCTGCGCGTTGCTGATTTGCGCGGCCGTCATGCCGTAGGGGTGATAGGAAATGGCGTTCAGGCATTTGGGGTACTCACTGACGATTCGGTTTAGCGCAACGGTCGAAGCCGAACCCGCCGTCGGCGCGCGGGCGAAGCCGTAACCGACCCGTGGCGTGGATTGGGGTTTGCCTTGCAGCGACTTGCACACCGCGCTCATGAACGGCACAAACGTCGTGTCGAAATGGCGCGTCGGCCAGTAGGTTTCGAGGTCGGGTTCATTCCAGATTTCAGTGGCCACCAGTTGCGCGCTGTAGGCGTTTTCCAGGCCCGCCAACACATTGGCAAACGATTCGCCGGCGGCCTTCAGCTGACTATTGTTGCCGGGCGTCGCGGTCAGCGGTTTGATCGCGCGCACGGTCAACAGGACCGGCAAACCAGCGGAACCGGCCGCCGCAAAAGCATCGCTGACCTGCTGCTGATACGCCTTGGCGCTGAGGCTGTCGCTCCACACACCGAAACGCACAAAGCTGAAACCTGCTGCTTTGATGTGTGCAGCATCGTCGGCGGAAAAGTTCTGGATCTTCACCTGAACACCGATGGTTCTGGCGGGGAGGTTGGGAAACAGTTCACTGGCCTGCACGTGAGTGGCGGCACTGAGCGCCAATAACGCCGAGGCACTGAATCGAATGAGATGGGCGGATTTCATGTCTGCTCTCCAATGAGAAGTGACAACGGCGAATAGTTATCTCGTGACATTCTTTTTGAAACTAACAAGAGCGCTAAGTGCGCGAATGTTATTTTTTGTCAGAAATTCATTATCTGAAAATCACAGTTATTTTTGGTCCGGTAATTCTGGTTGGGGCGCTTTTAGGGCTGTGGTACTTAATACGCTGTATTAACAGGGCGAATCTATTTCTGAGTGCAGGAAGATCTAGTGGGTTCATTTAAACCGCTCTAGATGTTGGCAGTTTGATATTACACAGGAAAGTACACCTTGTTCAGAAAGATCCTTGTCGTCTGCGTGGGCAATATATGCCGAAGTCCGACTGCAGAACTCATGCTGCGTAACGCGCTGGCCCCCTCATCGATCACGGTTTCCTCCGCCGGCCTCGCCGCGCGGGTTGGCGAATCCATAGAGGCCTCGGCCCGTCAGGTGCTGGAAGACCATGGGCATAGCGCCGAGGGTTTCAAGGCGCGGCAACTGACCTCGGACATCGTTAATGAATCAGACCTGATTCTGGTGATGGAAAAAGAGCATGTAAAACAAGTATTGAACATGGCCTCTCACGCGAGGGGCAAAGTGTTTCTGCTCGGTAAGTGGCAAAGCGAGCGCGAAATACAAGATCCGTACCGTCAAGGCAAGGCCGCTTTTATTCATGCCCATGCATTGATTGAAGATGCTGTCAGCTCATGGGCACAACGTCTCGCGCGTTGATGAATATTCTTCAGATCAATGAATGGTAAGAACAGACTTATGCAGTTACCGTCAGTAATCGGCACCCGAGACAATGATCAAGACAGTATTGATCTGCTCGGCATATTCGGCAGTCTGATTGACCAGAAATGGTTGATTGGCGCACTGACCGGCGCCTTCATGGTCACCGGCGTTGCCTACGCGGTGTTGGCCACGCCCGTGTACCTGGCGAACGCGCTGGTTCAGGTCGAGCCGAAAAAGAACGACATGCTCGGCTTCGCCGATCTCAACAGCATGCTCGGTGGGCAATCGCCGTCGGTGACCGAAATCGGCATCATCAAATCCCGCGCCGTGATTGGCAAAACCGTCGACGATCTGCGTCTGGATATCGATGTCACCCCCAAGACCTTCCCGCTGATTGGCGCTTTTCTCGCTCGCCGTTATCGCGGTGAGACGGCGTTCAGCGTTGCGCCGCCGCGTTTTGGCCTGAACAGCTACGCCTGGGGTGGTGAACGCGTGGAGATCGCTCGGCTCACGCTGCCGAACGCGTTGCTGGGCAAGAAGCTCACGCTGATCGCCGGCGAACAGCAGCGTTTCCAGTTGTTCGATGATAACGACAACCTGCTGGCGCAAGGCGTGGCTGGCGAAGCCTTTGTTGAAGATGGCGTTGAGGGGCTGATCGCTCAGCTCTCGGCAAACCCCGGCACGCGCTTCGAAGTGGTGCGCAACCCAAGAATCGTGACCATCCAGGGTTATCAGGATGCGTTGGATATTTCCGAGCAAGGCAAGGAGTCGGGGATTATTCGTCTGGCACTGGCCAGTTCCGACGCGCCCGAGGCAGTGAAGATCCTCAACAAGATCGCGGCGTTGTATGTGCAGCAGAACGTCCAGCGCACCTCGGCGGAAGCGGCGCAGAGCCTGGCCTTCCTGCAGAGCCAACTGCCTCAGGTCAAGCGCGATCTGGCCAAGGCCAGTGATGCGCTCAACGCCTATCAGACCCGCGGCAAAACGGTAAACATCTCCCTGGAAACCCAATCGGTACTGGGCCAGACCGTTGCGTTGGACACGCGTATCTCCGAACTGAAAATGCAGCAGGCGGAGATGGATCGCAAGTTCACGCGACAGCATCCGGCCTACCGTGCGTTGATGTCGCAGATCGCTGAACTGACCCAGCAACAGAAGTCGCTGGAGAGCAAAGTCGGCGATCTGCCGGCCACGCAGCAGGAGTTGTTGAACCTCACCCGCGATGTTGAAGTCGCCTCGCAGATCTACACGCAACTGCTGAACAAATCCCAGGAACTGGACATCGTCCGCGCGGGTGCGGTAGGCAACGTGCGCTTGATCGACACGGCGGACGTCGACCTGACCAGTCCGGTCAAACCGAAAAAAGCCCTGATTGTGCTCATCGCCACTTTCCTGGGCGCCTTTGTCGGCGTCGCGCTGGTGTTGCTGCACAAGTCGCTGAGTCGCGGCCTGGAAGGGCCAGAAGCCATTGAGCAACTCGGTTTGCCGGTCTACGCGTCGATCCCTTACAGCACGCTGCAGCAGGAGGAGGACGGTAAGAAAGGTCGCGCTCGTGATGGCGTCGATAAACCGGCGTACCTGTTGGCCCTGCGCAACCCGACGGACTTGTCTATCGAGTCGATCCGCAGCCTGCGCACCTGCCTGCACTTCGCCGGGCTGGATTCGACCAACAACCGCATCATGATTTCCGGGCCGAGCCCGCAAGTCGGCAAGACGTTCGTCTCCTCCAACCTCGCGGCAGTCATGGCCCAGAGCGGTCAGCGCGTGGTGCTGATCGATGCCGACATGCGCAAAGGGCATTTGCACAAAACCCTCAACACCCCGATCAGCAATGGTCTGTCGGACCTGCTGGTCAAGCGCTGCAGCATCGAGCAGGCGATCAATAAGATCGAAGTCGACAACCTGCACTTCATCAGTCGCGGGCAGGTGCCGCCCAATCCTTCGGAGCTGTTGATGCACGTCAACTTCCGCGAATTGCTGGCGCAACTCAGCGAGATGTACGACGTGGTGATCATCGATACGCCGCCGCTACTGGCCGTGACCGACGCGGCGATTGTCGGCCGTGAAGCCGGCATCAGCCTGATCGTCACGCGCTTCGGTGTGAACCCGGCCAAAGAGATCGAGTTGACCATTCGCCGCTTTGCCCAGAACGGTATCGAGTTGAAGGGCGCGGTGTTCAACGGCGTCGAGAAGCGCGCAGCCAGTTACTACGGCAATGGCGGCTACGGCTATTACAACTACGAATACGCGTCCGACAAATCCTGAGTTGTCCTTACATGTTTGAAGTGGGTGAGTTGTGAAGAAAATACTGCACGTAGCAGAGACGATCAAAGGTGGCGTCGCGACCGTCATTCGGACGATCTCGGCATCGCCCGAAGGCGACGCGGCGAACTACCAACGGGTTTACCTGGTCCCGCAGGATCAGGAAAAAGAATTGCACGGCATTCCCGCGCCTCAGATCCGCACCTTCGCCCGAACCGGACGCAATGTGCCGTCGCTGCTGCGTTTCGCCTGGCGTCTGGCCCAGGTGATGCTCAAGGAAAAACCCGACGTGGTGCATTTGCACAGCACTTTTTCCGGGGTGATCGGCCGTTGCGTGTGCGTGCTGTTAAGGCCATGGCGCAAGCCGAAAATCGTTTATTGCCCGCACGCCTTTTCGTTCCTGATGGAAAGTTCGCCAATCAAGCAGAAGGCCTATGCGTGGATTGAGCGCGTGTTGCAGAAGGTCACCGACGTGATCATTTGCGTCAGCCAGTACGAACTGGATAGCGCCGCGAAATTTGGCATTGAGCGCAAGCGCATGACGCTGATCTACAACGGCATTCATCAACGCGATAACGCGCCGAAAGTCGATAGCGCGGAGTCGATTCATCTGCTGTTTGTTGGCCGTCTCGACTACCAAAAAGGCTTCGACGTGTTGCTCAAGGCTTTCGCCAAGGTGCAGCGCAGCGATTTGAAACTGACGGTGGTCGGCAGTGCGGTTAACGAAGATTCGGTCGAATGCCCACCAATGGACGCCGTTGATTACCTGCCTTGGGTCACGCCCAGCGAAGTTCAGGCGCTCTACCAGAAAGCCGATGCGCTGATTGTGCCCAGTCGCTGGGAAGGGTTTGCCATGGTGCCGCTGGAAGGCATGGCCATGGGCTTGCCAGTGATTGCCAGCAACTGCACGTCACTGCCCGAACTGGTTACCAACGAGGTGTCCGGTTACGTCTTCCCGAGCGGTGATCACCAGGCCCTGGCCGACGTGCTGGCGAAAATCCAGAAGCCCCGATTGCTCGACCTCGGCAACGAAGGTCGCAACATCGTGCGCGAGCGCTTCAGCGCCGCGTTGATGATCCGCCAGACCTACGACGTGTATTGCGCCCCCACTTATTAAGTAGAACTCAGCTTATGAACGTAACGATTTTGCATGGCTACAGTGCGTCCAACTCCGGTGACGGCTTGCTCGTGGATCTGGCGATTGCCCTGGTGCAGCGCAATTTTGGCGACGACACGGCGATCAGTGTCGTGGCCTCCGATCCCGAGTCCTTCAGCTACCTGCCGCACCCGCGTTTTGACGCGCCAGTGATGGCGGCCAAGGGATTGGGGCGGGTCAAGCAAGCGGTGTTCCTCAATCAGTCTTACGCAGGCCTTGCTGATCTGCTGAAGAAAACCGATCTGATTGTCGGCGTCGGCGGCGGCTACATGCGCTCCAAAAGTGCCTTCGAGCACATCAAGTTGAAACTGGGCCACGCCAAGCAACTGGAAACCGCGATCCTCAGTAACGTCCCTTCGATTTATCTGCCGCAAAGCATCGGGCCATTCCATGGCGAGAGCCGCAAGATCGTCGAGCACTACGCCCGCGCCGATGCGGTGTTCGTGCGCGACAACCGCTCCTCGGCGATGTTCGACGCCTGTGCAAACGTCTACCGCGCGCCCGATCTGGCGGTGCAGTCATTGGCCAGCAAAATCCTGCAGCAGCCGAAATTCACTCGCTGCGCGTCGTCGCCGGCAACCGTCTGCGTAGTACTGCGCAAGCCGCCGCAATGGAGCAAGGAAAAGAAAATCGCCTACGTGGCCAACCTGAAGTTGTTGCTGCAGCGGTTGAAGGGCAAAAGCAAAGTCGTCTGCGCCGTCCAGAGCGCCGTGCGCGGCAACGATGACGGCGCGTTTTATCGCGAACTGGGCATTACCGAAGACCTGCTGCCCTTGAAGGCGACGCTGGCCAAATATCAGCCGGATCTGGTGATCTCCGTGCGTTTGCATGGCGCCATCGAATCGCTGCTCAGCGGCGTTCCGGCATATCACATCAGCTACGAGCGCAAAGGCTTTGGTGCCTATCAGGACATGGGCGTGGAAGACTGGGTGATCAACGGTGGCGACATCCATGTCGACACCATCATCGACACGGTCTACGCGCCGAACGCACTGGTGAATTTCGGCAAGCGCCTGACCGACACCTGCCGCGAGATCGAGGCGAAAACCGTGGCCATGGACGACATCATCAAAGGTGTCGTTCGATGATATTTCGGCTACTGCTTCGCGGCGGAGCATTGGGCGCGAAGTTTTTGCTGGTGCTGGCCATCACCCATTTCCTCGGCTATGAGGCGTTGGGTTTTTACGGCGTGGTCATGGCGGCCTCGTTGATCGCGTCGAAGTTCTACAGCGTCGGTTTCAGTTCCGAGATCAATCGGTTGATCAGCGTCAGCGGCAGTTCGCGCCGGGTCGTCGACAAGGTCTTGCTGCTGTATCTGGCGGTGGGGTTGGTGTTGTCGCTGGTGACCGTGGGGATTTATTCACTGTTCCAGCAGGTCGAGGCGACGAGCGCGCTGATCCTCTGCGTGACGCTGGTGTTGCTCACTGAACATCTGTCGTTTGAACTCAACTCCTTCGTGTTTTCCGCGCAGAAAGCCACGGCGGGCGCGCTGCTGTTTTTCATCAAAACCGGGCTGTGGGCGGTTTTGGCGGTGGGCGGGATGATGCTCGGCTGGATCTCGGGGATTGTCAGTGTGTTGTGGCTGTGGGTTGCCGCCAACGTGCTGGTGATCGTCGCCGGTTACCTGATAGTGGTGAACGTTCACAAAGGCCGGACGAGCGGCACGCTAGCCACGGCCACCGTGTGGAAGGCCGGGTTGCCGTTTTATCTCGGCACCGGATTGATCGCGTTGAGTCAGTACGCCGAACGCTTTCTGATCATTGATCTGGAACCCTACGCCAGCCTCGGTAAATACGTGTACGCGTGGTCGGCGGCCAACACCTTGCAGGCTTTGTCTTACGCGGTGGTGGCGGTGGTGGGCACTCCGGTGCTGGCCAAGCGGTTTCAGGCCGATCAACAGCCGTTCACGGTCAAGCAATTGTTCGTGAACAAATGGGTGATGCGCTCGCTGCTGGTGTCTGCGGCGGTCGCGGTGGCGATTTATCTGTTCTTTAACGTGGTGCTCGATTACGTCGCCACCCCTGTGCCGCGTCCAGACAACGCGATCCTCGGCGTACTGATCTTTTCCTTTGCGTTGCGCGCCATTGGCGACATCGTCTGGGGTGGTTTGATCGCTTCGAAAAACAGCCGCGTATCACTGCTCAGTGCGGCCATTTGTCTGTTGATTTCGGTGCCGGTCAGCTACGTGCTGATCAAGCACTATTCGATCTACGGCGCCGCGTGGGGCAACGTCTTTGCGGTCATCGTTCAGCTCGGCGTCATTGCCGTGTTGACCCGTGTGACCCGGGCGAAAAAGGCTGCGCTGTCATGGGCCTGAAGCTGCCGTGCATCGAGTTTCGTGGCAAGAAACTCGATTCGTCGATCTCGTTCCTGATTTTGTTCACCGGGTTGTTTCTGTCGGTGGCCATGCCGCTGCTGATCCCCCGCGATCCGGGGCCGGATGCGATGACGTTGTGGTCGTCCTACGCCCGTGCCGACAACTGCAATTTCTGGAACCCGTTCTCGCCTGATCGCTCGTCCTACGAGTGTTCGGCGTTCCTGCTGCGGCCCACCGGGATCAACCTGACCAACGCCTGGGCCTACGGGATGTTCTGCAATTTTTTCCTCACGGCGATTCCGGTGGTGGTGTTCCGCCGCATGCCGCTGACGATTTTCGCCACCCTGTGCCTGTGGGGCATCGTTCGCTCGTTTTTCCTGGAAAACCTGACCAAGGAAATCATCGTGTCGGTGGCGGTGTTGAGCATTTTGCTCAGCTCGTTGACGCGCAAATACCGTGGCGGTTTTTTTCTGTCGGCGGTGATCTACGGCGTACTGATCCGGCCCTACTGGATTCTGTTTTCGCTGTCCTGGATCGGCGTCTGCGTGATGAAGAAGTACGTCTCGCGGTTTACCTTTTTCCTGATGCTGTTCCTGTTCTACCTGGCGGTCGCCATGGCCATTCAGGTGGCGCTAGGGTTTCCGGTGTCGTCGATCCGCGCCAGCAACAACGAGTTGCGCACGGCGGGCGAGGAGGGATCGAAATCGTTGATCGTGTCCTGGCTCAGCGGCAGTGACTTCGTCTCGCAAGCGCTGGACTCGATGATCATCTTCTTCCGGCTCTCGTTCCCGGTGGAGTTGATCCTGTTGTCCGGACCGGGGCAGGTGATCTTCGTCGCATTGATGATCATGACCGCGCTGCTGCTGTTCAAAGTCATCACTTCGACCGACTACAAAGGTGCGCCGATCCAGACCAAACCCAAGGAGCTGATCGCGATACCGCTGGCGTTTTTGCTGGTGCAAGGCCTGTTCGAGCCGGACTTCGGTTCCTTCGCCCGGCACTTCTCCATGGTGGTGCCGGTGCTGTTTGTCGGTCTGGGATTGATGCTGCGGGCCAACAAACCCGTGCAGGTCGAATCAAGAATTCTGAATTGAGGCGGGTGCTTTATGTCGAGCAAGAAAAAGTCCCTGGAGATCGAAACCCTGCGCGGCCTGGCGTGCCTGCTGTTGGTGCTCTATCACGTCATCGGTCCGTTGGGCGGTGGTTTGAAAATAGACATCGGCTCGCCGTTTCGAGTGATCGCCGACTCGATGGTGTATGTGCGCATGCCGCTGTTCACCTTCATTTCCGGGTACATCTACGCCCTCTACAAAATTCGCGGCAATGACTTTTTCGCGTTCTTCGCCGGTAAGGTGCGGCGGCTGATCGTGCCGTTGTTCTGCGTGGGCGTGCCGTTCTCGGTATTGCAAGCGGTGGGGCCAGGGGTCAACAAGGACGTTGGCGTGATCGACGCATTGTTGTCGTTCTGGGTGCCGATCAACCACTTCTGGTTCCTGCAGGCGGTGTTCATCATTTTCATGTTCGTCGGCCTGCTGGAGTGGCGTGGCTTGCTGCGTTCGGCGACGCGCTTGTACCTGCTGTTTGCCTTCGCGGCGGCGCTGTTTCTGTTGCCGCCGTTCAGGTTCGATGCGTTCGGGATTAACGGTGCGATCTACCTGCTACCGTTTTTTGTGGCGGGGATGATTGGTCAGGCAAACGTCAGCCAGTTGAAGCAGACATTCAAGGTGATCGGTCCGCTGGTGTTCGTGGTGATCTCGCTGACGTTGCTGTACGTGGCGGCGGTGGATCGGGAGTTGATTGTCGACCGCCGTAGCCTGATCGGGTTGACCGTGGGCAGCGTCTCTTGCTTCGCGCTGCTGTCGAGTGACATGCGCTCGAAGTGGCTGACGTGGTTGGGCGGCTATTCCTATGCGATTTTCCTTTTCCATGTGCTGTTCGCCGCCACGTCGCGGTTCGTGCTGGGACGTTTGGGCGTGAAGGATGAAAGTCTTCTGGTACTCGGCGGCGTTGCGTGTGGCTTGCTGGGGCCAGTGGTGCTGTCGCTGATTTTCAGTCGATTCAACTTCACGTCTGTGCTGTTTTTGGGTGAGCGGTCGGCGGCGAAGAAGCCGGTGGCAACCATCGCACCGGTTGCGCAGATCAATAGCTAAAAGCTTCGCGAGCAAGCCCGCTTGTACACATTGAATCTGTGGTGTTCACAAATCCCCTGTGGGAGCGGACTTGCTCGCAAACGGGGCATCTCAGACTGAAGGAATTGATGCATGGTTGCAGTAGATGATGTCCAACCCGTTTCGGCGTCGGTGATCGAGGTGGGTGATGCGCGCGAGCGCTTTGCTCAGTGGCGAGAAGGCAAGGCCGGCACAGTGTTGTCGGTCTCGGTGATCGGCGACAGCTACAGCGCCGGGCAGGATTTTTATCTGAACAAACTGGTGCAGCGGGTGGCCGGGGAGGTCGGTTTCGCCGGGCCTGGCTACGTTGGATTCAACCACGGCGCAGCGTTGGGTGGCACGCATTTCAAATACACGCGCAGCAGTGAAAAGTACTTCGGCGGTGACTGGCGGGTATCCGGCCTCGGTCAGGCCAGCCCGGATAGCCGCACCCTCACTGGCCGGCCCGGTTCATGGCTGCAAATAGACGCCCGCCCGACACCGGCCATCGACACCGCGATCACTCAGGCAAAGTTGCTTTACCTCGGCAACGGTGAATCCAGTGAAATCCGCTACCGCTGGACGCCATCCCAGAACTGGCAACCGTTGAAGCTCGCAGGTGTCGGGGTTCAGGAGGTGCCATTGCCGGGCACACCGGCCTCGGCTGATTGGGCATTCAAACTGGAAGTCGTGAAAGGCGCGCCCACGCTGTTCGGCGTGTGGATGAGCAACGATCAGAACGGCATTCGCGTCTCCAAACTGGCGGCGTCCGGCGCAGCGTCCGCCGATTTCTATCACCGCGACCCACAGTGGCAGACGCAGTGGAAAGCCGTGGTGTCGAAGATCCCTGCCGATATCTACCTGATCATGCTCGGGGGCAACGATCAGGGCTTTGGCGTGACGCCTGCGCAATATCTGCAGAACGTTCAGGGCCTGGTGGGGATGATCCGCGAGATTCAACCGGCGGCGAGCATCAACCTGATCATGCGGCAAGACACCACGCGCTCCAGTGCCTATCCGATGTCGGCTTACGCGCAGGTTTTAGCGCCTTGGGCGCGGGCGCAGCATCTGGGTTACGCCAACCTGCAATGCGCGTTCGGCGCCGACGTCAAACGTTACGCCGCTACGATGATCGGCCCGGACAAGATCCATCCGCAGCCAGCCACGGGCGGCAAGGTGATTGCCGACTATTTCTACCGCTGGATCGTGGGCGGCGGGGAAGGCAGCTGCAACGAAACACCTGCCCTGTGACCCACTTTGATCAGCTTGAAACGTTGTGTGTTCAAGCGTTTTCGAACGCATCCAACTGACTCAACAGTTCGGCGGTTTTCTGCGGCATCAACCGCGTATCACAACGGGTTTCCACGTTGACGATGATCGCCGGATCGTTGCAGCAGATACGCACACGAAAGCGCCAGTCGCTGAATATCACTTTCAGGCCATCGCGGTCATCCATCTCCAGCGCCTGCTCACCATAGATGTTTTTCAAATGCGCGAGCAGGGGATAGGGATCGGACATCGACCGGCGAATATCGCCGGACGAAGGAAACATGCCGATGCGCTCAACCAGCAAAATCGTGCCCAGCCACGACTCATTGGCGCTGGGCAATGGCTGATGACGTGACAACCAACTCATCACCCCTTGGTTGCCCACTTCTCGTTCAATGTCTGCCGAATGTTGTGCAATGTTCATGGTTGTCTGCCTGAAGTGGAGGGTGGGCGGGGGATGTGGCCGGTTTAGCGGCCCTTGAGGTACACGTTTTCGTAGCAGAAGTTGGTCGCCTGCAGATACCCTTCGGCGTCGCCGCAGTCGAAGCGCAAACCCTTGAATTTGTAGGCCAGCACGCAGCCGTTCTGCGCCTGTTTCATCAATGCGTCGGTGATCTGGATCTCGCCACCTTTGCCTGGCTGGGTGTCGGCGATCAGGTCGAAGATGTCCGGCGTCAGAATGTAGCGACCGATGATCGCCAGGTTCGAGGGGGCGTCCTGCGGCGCAGGTTTCTCCACCATGTTGTTGACCCGGTAGATGCCATCGGAAATCAACTCACCGGCGATCACGCCGTACTTGTGCGTCTGGTCGGCCGGGACTTCCTGGATGGCGACGATCGAGCAGCGGAATTTTTTGTAGAGCTGGATCATCTGGCTGAGTACGCCGTCACCTTCCAGGTTCAGGCACAGGTCATCGGCCAGTACCACGGCGAACGGTTCGTCGCCGATCAGTGGGCGGCCGCTGAGAATCGCGTGGCCCAAGCCCTTCATTTCCACTTGGCGGGTGTAGGAGAAGGTGCAGGTGTCGATCAGCTCTCGGGTGCCGGCGAGGAATTTTTCCTTCTCGGTGCCGCGAATCTGGTGTTCGAGTTCGTAGCTGATGTCGAAGTGGTCTTCCAGCGCACGCTTGCCGCGGCCAGTGACGATGGCCATGTGTTGCAGACCGGCGTCCCGCGCTTCTTCAACGGCGTACTCGATCAACGGCTTGTTGACGATCGGCAGCATTTCCTTGGGCATCGCTTTAGTGGCGGGCAAGAAACGCGTGCCATAGCCGGCAGCGGGGAACAAACATTTACGAATCATAAAAGTATCCTGGACAGTCATGGAACACAGGCGACGATGGCAGGCCATAACAAATGGCTGCAAGTTTCAATGATGATTGAAGGTCTACTTTAATACCTGAGTCAGGTTGTTAATGGCAATGAATTGAGGGGTAAAACATGACAATGTTATGAGATGTCGGTCAGCGCGTTATTAGTTATTTTTAGTCGGTATCTGTTGATAGTGATAAGCGCACTTGCAGTGCTAATAAGTACCGGGCAATAGAGTGTGACCTGCAAAGATATTTATTGCCAGTCATTGAACCAGTTTTGTTTTCGGTTGTTGTCGCCTTATTTGTGTGGAGTGTCGCACAAAATCCAACAATGAGGCTTGACACACTACTTGGCACTTATTCAATAACGGACCGCGCTATGAAAATTCTAGTAACGGGTGGCGCCGGCTATATCGGCTCGCACACCACACTTGCGCTGCTTGAAGCGGGCTATGAAGTTGTCGTGCTGGATAATCTTTGCAACAGCAGTGAGGCAGCGTTGCATGCGATAGAAGTCATCTGCGGCAAAAGTGCCTGGATGATTCGGGGCGATGTCTGTGACAGAGCCTTGCTCGACCGGATTTTCCGCGAACACGCGATCGAGGCTGTGCTGCATTTTGCCGGGCTCAAGGCCGTTGGCGAGAGCGTGCGCAAGCCGCTTGAGTATTACGAAACCAACGTCAGCGGCAGCATCACGTTGTGCCAAGCGATGGCAGCGGCGGGGGTGTTTAACCTGGTGTTCAGCTCATCGGCCACGGTGTATGGCGAGCCTGAGCAAATGCCGATCCGCGAAGATTTCCCCACCGGCAATCCGACCAATCCCTACGGCCAATCCAAGCTGATCGTCGAGAACGTGCTGCGCGACCTGTGTCAGTCCGAGCCGCGCTGGAGCATCGCCCTGTTGCGTTACTTCAACCCGATCGGCGCCCACGACAGCGGCCATATGGGCGAGGACCCCAGCGGCATCCCGAACAATTTGCTGCCCTACATCAGCCAGGTGGCGGTCGGTAGCCTGCAAGAGTTGTCGATCTTCGGCGACGATTACCCCACCGTCGACGGCACGGGCGTGCGCGACTACATCCATGTCGTCGATCTGGCGGACGGGCATTTGAAGGCCTTGCAGTCCATCACCGGGCGCACCGGCATTCATACCTGGAACCTCGGCACTGGTGACGGTTACAGCGTGCTGCAAGTGCTGCACGCCTTCGAGCAGGCGAGCGGGCAGCCAGTTCCGTATCGGGTCATGCCGCGTCGCTCGGGCGATATTGCCGAGAGCTGGGCCGATGCCTCCAAGGCGGCGAGAGAACTGGGCTGGAAAGCCACGCGCAACTTACAGGACATGGTCACTGATACTTGGCGCTGGCAATCGAATCATCCCAAGGGTTACTTGCGATGATGGCCATTTAGCCCGATGTTATTTTCAGTCAGGTTGTTAGATAACGTCGGGAAATTACACTGGCAATGCTTATTGCAAGTCCGTAGATATAAACCTGCCGTTCGACTTTTATCAGTTGGGTAAGACTGTGAAAGAACAACGGATCTTGTTCGCGCTTTTTGCGGGCTTGAACTCTACCACCTCTAGCACACACCCGATTTCGATCAGGTTGAATGTTAGAAAGGAGTTGATATGAAAAAAGTAATGGCAATTGCCCTGTTGACGATGTTGAGCAACTGGGCAGCCGCCGCTGAAGCGCCGCTGACAGCGGTAACCAATGTAGGTGGCAATGTAGCGGCTTCTCAAGCGCCTGCAGCCAGTACTGCAATGGTTGCCAGTGCTGTAGCGGCGTCCAATAGCGGTGGCAGTGCCAACGGCGGTACCACCGGTACGACGGGTACCACCGGTACCACCGGCACGCACAACTAACAGGAACATTTGTTAGTGCAGTACAAGGTCGCCCGACGTAAGTCGGGTGACTTTGTTTTTGGATTCGCCCTTGAATAGCGTAGTGCCATTATGACTCGTAGTTTTTCTCTTTTAATGTTGGCAAGTCTCGCTTTGCAAGGTTGCATGTTTTCCCCCGGCCAATACCTGAGCACCAGTGACATCACCCGCCAAGGGGCCAGTGAAAGTAGCCGGGTCGAGCTGATTCCGATCACCCCCAAACTGATTGCCATGAACCGCGCCACGCAAAAGCGTGAGCCGGTGCCGGCGGCACTGTTGGCAGCGCCGGCCGAGTACCTCATCGGCAACAACGATGTCCTGTACATCACGGTGTGGGATCACCCAGAGCTGACGGCCCCGTCCGGCGCGCAACAACAGATCGACGCCAATGGCCGTCTGGTGCGTTCCGATGGCACGCTTTATTACCCCTACATCAAGGAAGTCCAGGCTGCCGGGCGAACGATTCAGCAACTGCGCTCAGACATCGAACAGCGGCTGTCGGCCTTCATCGCCGAGCCGCAAGTGGATGTCGCGGTGTTGCGTTTCGCCAGCCAGAAAGTCGTGGTGACCGGCGCGGTGACCAAGGCCGGCCCGCAAGCGATCTCCACCAATCCACTGAGTGTGGTCGAGGCCCTCGGCTCCGCCGGCATCGACACCAACAACGCTGACTTGTCCGGCCTGTTGCTGACGCGCCATGGGCAAACGTATCCGCTCAATCTCGACTCGCTCAACCAGCCGGATTCCGAGTTGCAGAACGTCTACCTCAAAGGGGGCGATAAGTTGTATCTGCCGTACAACGACAACAAGCGCATTTACGTCATGGGTGAGGTCAATCAGCCCCGTGCACTGAGCTTCAAGACCGCGACCATGAACCTCTCCGACGTACTCGGCTCGGTCGGTGGCTTGAGTCAGACCACCTCCAACGGCAACGCGGTTTACGTCATTCGCGGGGTGGAAAACCTCGATGTCGAGCCGGCGAAGATCTACCAGTTGGAGGCCCAATCGCCGACCGCCATGGCGCTCGCTTCGCACTTCCAGGTGCGTCCTCAGGATGTTGTTTATGTCGGGCCTGCCAACGTGACTCGCTGGAACCGCTTCATCAGCCAATTGGTGCCATCGGCATCGATTGTCGGTACGGGCGCTTCCGCTGCGAAGAACTGGAGCGAATACAGTAGCAACACCAAATAAGGCCGCCGACTGTGAACACGTTGAAAGTGGGCGTCTGCCTGATAGCGGCCACGTTGTTGTGTGGCTGCAACCCGTTGATGAGCGCTTCGTTGAACAACCTCAAAGCCGCGGTAATCGGCCCGGATGAAGTGAATGTGTCGCCGGATGAGGTGGCCGGGGTCAATTATCCGCAACTCAAACTGACCACGCCGTCCGGCTCCGGGGTGCTGGCGCTGGTGCGCGAGCGTGAGGATCTGCAGTTCTGGGTCGCCTCCGGCAAGCAGGTGTTGCTGCTGCGCAATGGCCTCGCCGTGCGCAGTGTTGGCCTGGGTCTGGAGGGCGATCTGGATGGCACGCGTCAGTCCGACGATTCGCCGTTCAAACAAGGCCTGCATCGGGTTGCGGATGGCTACACCACGCGGCGCTGGATCGACCTCTACAAAGGCCAGGAGGTCGGCGTCATCGTCAACAGCCGCTTCTCCCTCCGATCCACGCAAACCCTCAGAATTCTTGATAAGGACTACACCGTGCTGCGTGTCGATGAGCAGATTGACGCCCCGGCCATCGGCCTGCGGGCGACCAATCGTTATTGGGTCGATCCGCGTGACGGTTTCATTATGCAGAGCGAGCAACAACTGACCTCGCAGTTACGCGTGAAGATTGTGCAACTGACGCCTGACCGCAGGCACATCCCGTGAAGCGGCTCGGTATGTTATCGGCGAGTCTGATGTTGACCAGCGTAATGAGCCACGCCGCCGTCACCGTCAGTGGTGATGTCGCCAATCCCGGGCCGGTCGAGTTGCCGGCGAATGGGCGCTTGCTCGATGTGATCAACGAGGCCGTGCCCAATGCCGAGGGTTATTGGTTGGCGGGTGTGCTGCTGCGTCAGTCACTGCTGCAAGAGCAGGCGCGGCTCAAGGCCGGTGTGCTGTTTGATCTGGATGTGTTGCGGCGTATGGCCTTGCTCTTCGATCGACCGAGTCGCGCAGCGCTGGCTGCGCGGTTGATCGAGGACGTCCGGCAGATGCCGGTCACTGGCCGGCAGATCGCCGATCTCGATCCGGTGGCATTGGAAGTTGGCTTTGCGCGCAACATTCGTCTCGACGACGGTGATCGGCTGATCTACCCGAAGCGGGTCGACGAAGTTGAAGTGCTTGGTGCAGTCGCCGAGCCTTGCCACTTGCCGTATCAGCCCTTGCAGGAGGCTCGCGACTACCTGCAAGGCTGCACGATTCTGGCCGATGCCGAGGCTGACTATCTGTGGCTGATCCAGCCCAACGGGACTTCGCGGCGCGTTGGCATTGCCCACTGGAATCGCGAAAGCGGCCAGCTTCCCGTTGCCGGCAGCAAGATTCTTGTACCGGTAAAAAATGATGATCTTGATCCGCCTGTTCCTGAGCTGAATCAGCAGTTGGCTGAATTGATTGCCACGCAGTTGGTTGAGGTGGTTCGTTGAATTTACGGTTTGCAGCTGTGTTTTTATTACCGTGCGGGTTGGTTCATGCCGAGCCGCGCATTACCCAGAATGACTTCGGTGGCACGGGGCTGTTGCAAACGCCGACGGCGCGCATGGCGCCGGCCGGCGAGTTGAGCGTCAACGCCAACCGCACCGAGCCTTACAGCCGCTACAGCGTTTCGTTGCAGCCGCTGGATTGGCTCGAAGGTTCCTTTCGCTACACCGCAATCACCAACCGGCCTTACGGCTCCGAGGCGCTGAGTGGCAGCCAGAGCTATAAGGATAAGGCGGTCGACGCCAAAGTCCGGTTGTGGCAGGAGAGTCATTGGGCGCCCGAAGTGGCGCTGGGCTTCCGAGATATCGGCGGTACGGGGTTGTTCTCCAGTGAGTTCTTCGTCGCCAACAAGCGCTACGACAACTTCGATTTCAGCGCCGGTATCGCGTGGGGCTATATCGGCAATCGCGGCGACTTCGACAACCCTTTGGGCTACGCCGATGACCGTTTCAAAGCCCGCCCGGCAACTGAAGGTACCGGTGACGTCAACGCCGGTTCGTACTTTCGCGGCAGCCCCTCGCTTTTTGGCGGCGTGAGCTACCAGACGCCTTGGGATCGCCTCAGCCTGAAACTCGAATACGAAGGCAACGACTACAAAAGCGAACCGAAGGACAACGTGATCAAACAGGACTCGCCGATCAACCTCGGTGCGGTGTTCAAGGTCACCGATTCGATCGACCTCAGTGCGGCGTGGGAGCGTGGTAATACGGCGATGTTTGGCGTGACGTTCCACACCAATTTCGTCAGCCGCAAAGCCCCGGCCAAAACGTACGATCCAACTCCAGAGCCGTTGCCGGCAAAAATGCCGACCACGTCGATGGAGCAGGTCAATTGGGCCGACGTGTCGCAACGCCTGCAGCAGAATGCCGGCTATAAGGTCGAACGCATCAGCCAGCGGGATCGCGAGTTGGTCGTGTATGGCGAGCAACAGCGCTACTTCCATTCGTCCAAGGCTGTCGGCCGTGCGAGCCGGGTTCTCGACAACAGCGTCAACGACGACATCGACTGGTTCACCCTGGTCAACAAACGCTACGACCTGCCGCTGGAAGAAACCAGCGTACCGCGCCAGACCTTCCGTGAAGTGATCAACAACGAAGAGCCGCTGGAGTCGTTGCACCGCACCACCGAGATCAACCCGGCGATGCCGCGCAACGAGAAGACTCTCTACACCGAAGCACCGCAGCACTTCAGTTATGGCGTTGGATTGGGCTTCAAACAGAACGTTGGCGGCCCCGATGGTTTGCTCTATCAGTTCAGTGCCGATGCGGACGCCGAATACCGCTTCAACCGCAACACTTGGTGGAGCGGCCTGCTCAGTGCCAACCTGGCGAACAACTTTGACAAGTTCTCCTACGACGCGCCGAGCGGCTTGCCGCGTGTGCGCACGGATTTACGTCAATACCTGACCACCTCCGAAGTGACCATGCCGTTGTTCCAGGTCAGCCATGCCGAACAGTTGGATAAAGACCTGTACGGCATGGTTTACGGCGGGTATCTGGAGTCGATGTTTGCCGGGGTTGGCGGGGAAGTACTGTTCCGTCCGACGGGTGAGCGTTGGTCGGTGGGAGCGGATCTCAACTACGTGCGTCAGCGCGATTTTGATCAGGGTTTCGCGCTGCGTGACTACTCGGTAGTGACCGGGCACATCACGGGCTACACCGACCTGCCTTACGACACGCTGGCGGCCGTCAGCGTCGGCCGTTACCTGGCCGGAGACTGGGGCGGCACGCTGGACATCTCGCGTGAGTTTTTCAACGGCGTACGCTTTGGGGCCTGGGCGACGATCACCACCGCCGGCAGTGCCGAGTACGGTGAAGGTAGCTTCGACAAAGGCATCTACCTGTCCATTCCGTTCGACGAAATGATGAGCATGTCCACTATGCGTCGCGCCAACCTGGTGTGGGCGCCACTGACTCGTGACGGTGGCGCAAGGCTCAATCGCAGCTATCAATTGCACTCAATGACCGATAGCAGGGAAGGGGACATGTTCTATCGCAACTTCGAGAAGATCACCGAGTAACCCTCGCTAAACCGGTGAGAACCCCTGTGGAGCGGGCTTGCTCGCGAAGGCGTCGGCACATTCAGCATTAATGTTGCCTGACCCACCGCCATCGCGGGCAAGCCACGCTCCCACCGTGTTATCTGCCGAATCACAACCTCCCGGCCCGCCGAGAATCCCTGTGGGAGCGGGCTTGCTCGCGAAGGCGTCGGCACATCCAGCATCGATGTCGCCTGCCCCACCGCCATCGCAGGCAAGCCACGTTCCCACCGTGTTATCTGCCGAACCACAACCTCCCGGCCCGCCGAGAATCCCTGTGGGAGCGGGCTTGCTCGCGACGGCGTCGGCACATCCAGCATTAAAGTTGCCTGACCCACCGCCATCGCGGGCAAGCCACGTTCCCACCGTGTTATCTGCCGAATCACAACCTCCCGGCCCGCCGAGAATCCCTGTGGGAGCGGGCTTGCTCGCGAAGGCGTCGGCACATTCAGCATCGATGTCGCCTGCCCCCCAAACAACAGGCACAAAAAAGGGGACTTTCGTCCCCTCGCGGTGTTAAGCCCTCAACCTCAGTAAATATCCTTCGACAGCAGTGTAAACGGTGTCTTCACCAGGATCTTCAGGTCCAGCCACAATGACCAGCTATTGATGTATTGCAGATCGATCTCAACACGCTTCTGCATCTTGTCGATGGTGTCCGTTTCACCCCGGCAGCCGCTGATTTGAGCAAGCCCGGTGATCCCCGGTTTAATCCGGTGACGCGCCATGTAGGCAAGGATCTTCCCCGAGTAAAAATGGTTGTGCGCGACAGCATGTGGACGCGGCCCCACCAGGGCCATATGCCCTTGCAGCACGTTGAACAATTGCGGCAACTCGTCCAGCGATGTGCGACGGATAAAGCGGCCGACCGCCGTAATACGCGAGTCGTTACGGCTGGCCTGTTTCACTTCACGGTCATCATGCATACGCATCGAGCGGAATTTCCAGACCTTGATCACCTTGCCGTTCCAGCCATGGCGATCCTGCTTGAAGAACACCGGGCCGGGCGAGTTGAATTTGACCGCCAGCGCAATGACCAGCAGCACCGGACTCAGCAGGATGATGGCCAGCAGCGCCACACTTTTCTCCATCAGGCTTTTGCTCAGGGCCGCCGTCGGGCGGCTGGTCAGCGGGCTCTCGTTCAGGTAGATCGCCGGCAGACCGTCCACGACTTTCACCGAGTGATTGAGCAGCGTCAGGCTGTTCAGATCCGGCACCCAGACAACGTCCACGTTGGCCCCCAGCAAATCGACATACATCGCTTCGATTTTCGCCGCTTCGCACAGCGGCAGCGTGATGTACAAGCGGCGGATGTCGTGGGCCTCGATCAGCGCCAGCAACTCTTCCTGAGCGCCGACGATGCGCGGTGCGTCCGAGTCCAGGGCCGGCAGATCGCCGTTGCTGACCAGACCCACCAACGGCAGGTTCTCCAGTTGGTTGAGCTTCTTCGCCAAGCCCAGTGCCAGTTCGCCTGTTCCTACAATCAGGGTCTTGTGCTCGCTTTTACGCGAGCGCTGATAGAACTTCGAAAACGCATGCAGCGGCGCGTACAGCAGTGCCTGACCCAGGAAGCCATACACCGCCCAACTCAGAATCACCTGTCGTGAGAACAGTTCATCGGCCTTGCAAACAAAGGCGATGAAGGCCAGCGCCGCCATGGTCATCGACCAGCCCATCAACAGCCGACCCAACCCGGTCAGGTAGTTGTCGCGTTTGCGATAAACGCCGCTAAACGTGTAGGCCGGGACCGAGGCCAATACCGCCAGTGTTGCGCACATTCGGTAGTAGAACGCGACGGTACCGGTGTGCTGCTCAGCCAGTATGAACAACAGCGTTACAACAAAGCCCTGTGCCAGCGCCCATTGGCCCCAAAAGGTCAGTCCTTTGAGGCCTGCGCTTCGATTGATACTGAGAGAAAGATCCATACGATATCCCCAAAAGACGTCCATTCAGGTTTCAACAGTTGAAAGCCGAGTTGTTAGTCAGAGTTATTGTTTTTGTTTTAACGAGTGTCCTGAGGTAACAACGTCGATAGGTCGAACTGTCGTCAATCAATAGACTAAGTTATTGTCGGGAATGGTGTCTGACGAGTTCTAACAAGGTGGCACAGTGCCAACTTTTAAATAATTAAATAGAGGGGTGTTAGAAAAGGTCGTGGAGGAGGGGGTGAATAGATGATGTCGTTTTTGTTACTGTTGGAGGGGTGGAGGCATGGAAGTCTTATTTAGCGAAGGGAGGTAAAGTCAAACAGAGTGCTCTTCTTGTTTTTGTAGTCGCACTGTTATCTGTTTGCTTTGTACGGAACGGTCGCCGTGTTTACGCGACGATTTCCTGGATGAGGCAATAACCGCGATTTCTTACGGCGCGGAACAATCGTTCACCATTGCTGGCGCTTTTGAATTTGTCTTGCAGGCGACTCAGGCACATTTCCAGGCCGCGATACTGCTCCGGCTCTCGGCCGATGCTGAGGATCAGGTCATCGCGACTGACAACACGCTCTTCATGGTTAAGCATTTTCTTGACCAATGCTGTTTCCAGGCCAGTCAGACTGATTTCGACGCCTTCTTTGCTCAGTGCGCCCTGATCATTATCGAGATGCCAGGTTTCGCTGCAAGGCGTGTCGCCCATGATGACTGGAGGCGTGTTTGCCGAGACGCTGTGAAATGGATTCGCCGACTGTGCAGCCAGCCATTCGGACTCAAGAGTGGCTAATATTCGCTGTGTGTCATGTTCAATCGTACGGGCGACGTTTCTTCGGGTGCCGTTTGGGTAGGTGAACTCCATCAGCATGGGGGCGGAAGAGGGCGAAGTAGCACCTTCAATAAACATTTGTGCCTGAGACGTACCAAACGAATTGAAGCGCTTGCTGGACAACATGCTCTCAAGTTCACGCTGCGAACTTGTACTGTGAGTCACGACAACAAAATATTTTCTTGGGAGGGTTGTACTAGTTTCCATGTCTCTCTCCTAAATACACACCAAAAATGGCTAAAAGATAAATCGGCAGGCGAGCAATGACTTCCTTGGAAGTAATCGATAGGCAGGGTCTGGGCCCAATGATAGCCCTCGATGAATTCCACTCGATCTGCTGCTATGTTGTTGAATTTATTATTATGTTGGCGTGCTCATTCAAGCGCTTTGTTATTAGTAGACGTGAGGTATAACTAGAGCTATATGGTTGCATCAGACGATCCTTCGTAAGTATGCAAAAGGGATGGTGCCCTTGAGTCAGGCAGTCGATATCAGACCGCGCATCAGGCGATAGCCGTAGCCGCGGATACTCTGAATCGCGTTCGTACCATACATGTCCTTGATTTTTCCACGCAAGCGGCTGATTGATTTTTCCAGCGCCCTGGGGTCGTAGAAATTGGTATTGAGCCCCATGATATCGGCGATTTCATCGTGGCTGAGGATGTGATTACTGGTTTGCGCAAAGGCTTCCAGGATCTTCATTTCAGCGAAAGAAATATCCAGCTTCTTGCTGGTATCCATCAGGCAGATACGAGTGGGGTCGAGTGTCAGATTGACTTCTCTTTGCCATTCTTCACTGTTGAAGAATTCGCCAAGTGACTCGGCGCCATCGTCGCAAGGAGTGTTGACCTTGATACAAAAGTCCGCCCCGGCCAGATAATACTTGATCTTGTTGAAGGCGCCGCGACCGCTGATGACCGCACAAATGATAGGTTTCAAGTTGTCGGTGCGCAGGCTCTCCACCAGCGCAAGATTCTCTTCAAGAGCTTGGGGGCTGTCGATGACAATGAAGATGGCTCGATACGAACCAGGGTGTTCATTCTGCTCATATGAACTAGTGTAGGCGTTGGCATCCAGTGCCATATCGCTTCGTATGTGCCGGGCGATCAGTGCTCTAAAATGTTCAGCCACGCCACGGGTTCGACCCAGAGTGAGAACGCCGGGTTCATCGTTTGTCGGGCGCGGACTTCTAGTCGCCAAGTTCCCTGAGAGCATCATGCATTGACTCGAATTAAGTGCTGACATCGGGATGTTAAAGCACTAATTCTCATCTGTGACTGACAATTGGTAACATTCACGCGATTTTTAGACGTGGCTCCCGAGTTTTATAACAATAATTAAGCATTTCATGCTTTTAGTTGATTTTCTCGGGGGGCTGAACTAGCTGCTAGATGGTGGCAATATGAAATTGTGCCACTATTTTGAATCAGTGGCCATTACTGTCTTGTGTCCTTTTGCCATTATCTAGCCATCGAAGAGAGTGTGATATTGATCACACTTTTCCCGGTTGGCAAACTTTTTCTATTAAAGTGCCTAAATATTTTCCGAGTAGTTCGTAGGCGGACGATTACTAACATGGCTTGAGTGTGTCTTTTAATAAGGCATATTCTGCGTCGCCTACTCAGCAATGGGCCGATATAGCAATTGTTTCAATACAGATACTCAATTTCTGAGTGCAGTTTTAACGGGTCGCTCGCCACGAGCACTCTGACGGAGGATTAATGGATTTCTGGACCCTTTTCCAGGTGTTGATATTAGGTGCGGTAGAGGGCCTGACCGAGTTCCTGCCTATCTCAAGTACCGGCCACCAGATTATCGTCGCCGACTTGCTGGATTTCGGCGGCGAACGCGCAATGGCCTTCAACATCATTATTCAACTGGGGGCCATTCTTGCCGTCGTTTGGGAGTTCCGGCCGAAGATCTTCGCCATCGTCAAAGGTTTGCCCACTGAGCGTAATGCTCAGCGCTTCACCCTCAACTTGCTGATCGCCTTTCTCCCCGCCGTTGTACTGGGAGTATTGTTCGCTGACAAAATCCATCAATACCTGTTCAACCCCATCACCGTCGCTGTGGCCTTGGTCGTCGGCGGTGTTGTGATGCTATGGGCCGAACAGCGTAATCACGTAGTGAGTGTCGATCACGTCGACGACATGCACTGGTCTGACGCGCTAAAGGTCGGTTTCGTACAATGCCTGGCGATGATTCCAGGCACCTCGCGCTCCGGCTCAACCATCATCGGCGGCCTGCTGTTCGGTCTGTCGCGCAAAGCCGCCACCGAGTTCTCGTTCTTCCTCGCCATGCCAACGATGGTAGGCGCCGCCGTTTATTCAGGCTACAAGTACCGCGACCTGTTTCAGCAAAGTGACCTGCCAGTCTTCGCCCTCGGCTTCGTTACTGCGTTTATTTTCGCGATGATCGCCGTGCGCGGCCTGCTCAAGTTCATCGCCAACCACAGTTACGCCGCGTTCGCCTGGTATCGGATCGCGTTTGGCTTGCTGATATTGGCAACGTGGCTCTTCGGCTGGGTGAACTGGACGGCGGCAGCGGCGGGATGAGGATCAAACCAGGCGAATCAACTCGCCTGGCCAGTTTGAGGGGAGGGCATCAACGGCCTTCAAGCAACTCCGCCGCCTGATCCAGCAACGCCAGCGGATCCTTGGCCTTGTGAATATCCACCGACAACAACTGACGAAACTTGCGCGCCCCCGGGAACCCGGTGCCCAAGCCCAGCACATGGCGAGTGATGTGATGCATCGAGCCACCGGCCAGCAAATGCTCGGCAATATAAGGCCGCAACTGCGCCAGCGCCTCAGCGCGGCTGATCACCGGCGCTGAACTACCAAACAACTGCCGATCCACCTCCGCCAGCAAATACGGATTGTGATAAGCCTCACGCCCTAGCATTACACCGTCGAAGGTCTGCAAATGCTCATGGCAAGCCTCTATCGTCTTGATCCCGCCGTTCAGCACAATCTCCAACTCTGGAAAATCCGCCTTCAACTGTGCGGCAACGTCATAGCGCAACGGCGGAATGTCGCGATTTTCCTTCGGCGACAACCCCTCCAGAATTGCAATCCGCGCATGGACTGTAAAACTGGTACACCCGGCATCCCGCACCGTCCCGACGAAATCACACAACTGCTCGTAACTGTCGCGCCCATTGATCCCGATTCGATGCTTCACCGTCACCGGAATCGACACTGCATCGCGCATCGCCTTTACACAATCGGCCACCAGTTGCGGATGTCCCATCAGGCACGCACCGATCATGTTGTTCTGCACACGATCGCTTGGGCAGCCGACATTGAGATTCACCTCGTCATAACCGTGTTCCTCAGCCATCCGCGCGCAAGCGGCCAGATCCAACGGAACGCTACCGCCCAGCTGCAACGCCAGCGGATGCTCGGCTTCGTTGTGACGGAGGAAACGTTCGTGATCGCCGTTAAGGAGCGCGCCGGTGGTGACCATCTCGGTGTAGAGCAGGGCGTTCTTCGACAGCAGGCGTAGGAAGAACCGGCAATGGCGGTCAGTCCAATCCATCATGGGGGCAACACTAAAGCGCCGAGACAGCGTAGGCATTGGTTTTACTGGGCTAAGGCTATGATTCTGTACCATTTTACTCAACGTGTTTTCGGCGTGTTTTGGGGCGTTTTCAGGCGTTTTTCAGGTCTCGGTGGTGCGATCTACCACATCAAAACCGACGCGTACCACTTTCGATATGGCAGCTATCAGGGCAAGAAAACTGGCAGATGGGTCTGTGAGCTCCACTGCTCAGATCCGCATCAAGCGCGCTGGAGTGCAAGTCTACCAAGAGAGCTAGACCTTCGCCCGGAAACAGGCTGCGCAAGCGTGTGCTTGTAAGCGTGAATCGGAACTCAATGAGCCTGGCGCTATCGAGCGGGCGAGCCGCAAGGGCGCAACTGCCAAAGAGATGATTGATCAGTACCTGCGCGAAGTCGAAAAAGCGCGGCCGCTGGGCAAGACCCAAAAGATTACGCTCACGGCCCTCGTTGTCAGCTCCTTCGGCAAGCTCAATGACACCGACATCAATACGCAGTGCTTGGTGGAATTCGCCCTGTGGCGGATGAGTGGCGAAAGGGAGGCCTCCCGTTCCTCATCAAAACGATCCGCCACATAGTCGCCTGGGATGCTTCCTGCGACGCTTCCCGCAACCACAACTGCGATTGCGTAAACCGGGGCGGCGGGGCCGCATAGCATCGATATATTCAGTTCAGCCAACGCGGCATCGAGGATAATCCCTCGGCGCCCGGCTTCTTTAGGTTTGTTGTTGGTTTTGTAGATCTCTGAGGCAGCAAAGGCAGCGGTTATGATCCAAGCGACTTTTCCCGTGACCCAGCATTAGGCGTGATGATCAACAGAGCAAGCGCTCAAGCTCGACTCAGTTGATAATCACTTTTTTCAGGTATGACAAGGATTGATCGGATGATTATCACCACCACGCCCTCAATCGAGGGGCGTCAAATAACGGCTTATCTGGATGTCGTTAGTGCCGAATCCGTGCAGGGCGTGAACGTGATTCGCGACATGTTTGCGGGGATGAGGGATTTTTTTGGTGGGCGCTCTCAGACCTTGGAGCGTGCGTTGAAAGAGGCGCGTATCCAGGCAACTGACGAGATCAAGGAACGAGCGCGTGCCTTGCAGGCGGACGCTTTGGTTGGAGTGGACTTCGAGATCAGCATGCCTGCGGGCAAGGGCGGTATGGTTGTGGTGTTCGCAACAGGGACAGCGGTCAAGTTGCGCTGATTATCGGCCCAAACTCGGTGGCCGATAGATTTCGCTGTCACCGTGTTTAAGTTGTTTTCAGTGGGTGTAGGCCGCTCGTCGGGCATGGGTCGATCTGAACCGCAAGTCCAGGAATGACCAGCTAGTCTCAAAAGTCTTGGAGGTCGATATTTTTTCAGGCAAAAGAGCTTTGCTGGTGTCGACCCATTTCTCAGGGGCGAAGGTATGACTGATCCGTATATCGAAGACGATGGCGCTGAGTTTCCATTGAACAATTGCGTACGATGCGGCCAGACCGATTATCAGGCTGGCTTTGGCGAGGATCCGGTTCAGATCGGCAAGATCAAGTCCGCGGCGCCAAAAGGACCGAAGGCAAAGTTCCTGCCCAGGGTCGCGACTCGTGCCCGAAAATAGTCCTGCAGCGAGCGACCCCGCCAACAAGCGGGGTTTTTTGTGTCTGACGAGTAGGCTGGAAATTTCCTACAGATGGCGGGTGGGTTGGCAATGCTTTCACAAACTTTTCACGTCTTTCAAAGTAGGGTGAAGCCATCCGTTAGAAAGCAAGTCTCCAGCCCGTCTCCCCAGCGGGCTTTTTTTTGCCTGCGATAAAACCTTTTGCGAAATCGCTGTCCAATCGGCGCTGAGTGCGTACCAACAGCATTGAATTCCGGCCTTTTGTGTCATCCCAATTTTTGAGGTTTTTGTCATGCGTTTAACACTGCCTGCTCTGGTTCTTGGGCTTCTGGTTGCTCAAGGTGCAATGGCTGCTGGTGATGGCACAGCTGCGCTCGGCGGTGGCCTGGGTGGCGCGCTGGGTAACGTGGTCGGCCAGAAAATGGGCGGCAGCAATGGCGCAGCGATTGGTGCTGGCGTGGCAGGCGCCGCAGGAAGTGCAATGGGGGCGCGTAAAGGCAGCCGGACCAAAGCAGCCATTGGCGGCGGTGTCGGTGCGGCCGGTGGTTCGATCATCGGCAACAGCCTCGGTGGCAGGAACGGTGCGACCATCGGTGCGGGTCTTGGTGGTGCGGCTGGCGGTGCGGTGGGCAGTAATCTGTCGAAAGGTCACAAGCGCCACTGAGACTGATCGTCTGTCTTCGTCCTGAAATAGGTTTAATCCCGTTCCACCTAAACGCCCGGTGCACCCCATCGGGCTTTTTCGTTGGTGAACGTTTTTTCCTCAGGCGCCTCCAATCTTACATAGGCCCTTTTTTGGGCGGACTTTCCCGATTCGGGAACTGTGAGGTTCATATGCGACTGTCATTATCTGCACTGTTTTTCGGATTGCTGGTTTCGCAAGGCGTAATGGCTGCCGGCGACGGCACGGCGGCTGTAGGGGGCGGGCTGGGTGGTGCGTTGGGCAACGTGGTCGGCGGGCAACTCGGCGGGAGTACAGGCGCGGCAGTGGGGGCGGGTGTTGGCGGTGCGGCGGGCAGTGCCGTCGGGGCGAATAAACGCAATCGTACGGAAGCCGCCATTGGCGGAGGCCTCGGCGCAGCCGGCGGCTCGGTGATCGGTAACAGCCTGGGTGGTTCCACGGGGTCAACCATCGGTGCAGGATTGGGTGGCGCGGCGGGTGGTGCGGTCGGCAATAATCTGGGTGGCGATGGCGGGAAGTCTCATTCCGGTGGTGGTCATAAACATAAGAACAAACATAAAAACCGACATCATTGATTTAAGATTCAACAGAAACCCGGCCGTGTGCCGGGTTTCTTGTTTCTGTTGGTCAGTCGTTGGAACGATTGGCCCTGGGGCTTTTCGAACGTCATACACTCCCCCCAATTCATGAGGTTTGCCATGACTCCCGAAACTGAAGGCAAGGAAGAGAAAGGCCCGAGTGGGCTGCCGTATATCAATGATCCGGGGAATGAGGATCCGGGGTCGCTGATGGATGATGCGACGGTGCCGTTGGATGATGCGGATGATGCGGATGATATCTTGGATGACGAGGAGGAAGATGAGCAGTGAAGGGGATTTTCATCCCCCTATCTGGAAGGTGAGGGGCCTGGATTAGGCCTCTCATTGAGGTTTAAGACGTTATCCAGTTTAAATAGAATGTTCTTTGCTCTTCCGGGTCGTTCGTGAGATTTTCTTCCTCATAGTCAAATATGAAAACAACCTCTTCCAAAGAAGGTTTTTTACCCATCACTAATTCGTATGCTTTTAAACCGAGCGACATTTGGGATGACATGCTCGATGGATGCACATTGATTTTCGAGCCCTTGCAAAAAAAACGTATGTGAGGGTTGCTTTTTCTCAGTAATCCAAAGCACTTATAAAAATCGCGATCTGTATAAGTTTGGCTGCTTTGGTTTTCTAAGTTTAGAGTTATAGATACCTTTGTGTCGTCACAGATGAGTTCGACTTCTTGTTTTTTATCGTTGATCCCTATTGTTACTTTGATGTTGGAAATCATCTATCTATTCTCCTGTATGGATTTGGAATGGAGTAGCCAAATTCTCTGCCGTCGTCAATGATTATGGTTGCGCCAAGGATGTCTTCTCTTCTGATCCTGCCAGGAATGGCAACCTCCTGTTCTTTCTCGAATTTATATGCTGCACCTAGTTCCTTTTTGAGGTCGTGACCTGGGATCATTTTTAGTGTGTAGAGAAATCCGGTTTTTGTACCGTGTCCAGTAGCAAACGTTTTTCCCACTTCTCTAGATGGTGATGTGCTAATGAAGTTGCTGGGTGGAAAGTCACTGTCGATTGAGTGGAGCAGTAGGTCATTGCTGTCACCTTTACTTTTAAACCCGTATTCAAAAATTTCTGAGGGATCTTTCATGTCGCCACGGTATAAATACTCATGGTTTGTTTGTGGGGTAGGGAGGGTTGGGTGATCCTCACCATTTTGTACTCTCCTTGTTGGATCATTTTTTTCAGAAGTTCGCTTACATTCATCGCCACCCGGACAGGAACTCAACCCCAACGGATCCACCCACCCCGTCGGATTCGGCACATACCGATACTGATTCAACCCACCCGCCAACTTCACCGGGTCCGGTGTCAGATACCTGCCCAACCGTGGGTCGTAATACCGGTGCCGGTTGTAATGCAGCCCGCTCTCCCCATCGAAATACTGCCCCTGAAACCGCAGCGGCTGGTCCAGGTATTCCTCGCCAGCCAGGGTGATCGCCGAGACTTTGCCGTAGGCGTCGTATTGCGCGGACCAGACGATGTCGCCGCTGTAGTCGGTGAGTTCCTGCGGGGTGCCGAGGTGGTCGAGTTGGTAGTAGAACGGGCAGGCTTTTTTTGGGCCTTTGCCGTCGAGCAGTGCCAGCGGGCGGAAGGTGCCGGGTTCGTAGACGTAGCTGCGGTACTGGCTTTGGCTGCTTTCGGCGACGAGGTGGTCGCCTTGCCAGAAGAACTCGGTGGTTTCGCCGTCGACGGTTTTGCGGATGCGGCGGCCGAAGGCGTCGTATTGGTAGCTCGCGGTTTTGCCGTCGGGGCGGGTCAGGCCGATGAGGCGGTGCTGGCAGTCGTAGCGGTATTCGGTGACGAGTTTTTGCCCGGTGCCGCGGCGTTCGCGGATCAGGTTGCCGAAGGCGTCGTAGTCGTAATGGCGATCGCCCTGCATCAGCAGGCGGTTGCCTTCAACGCGGGACGGGCCGGGGCGGTCCTGCATGAGCAGGTTGCCGGCCGGGTCGTGGGCAAAGGATTCCGGCAGTTCGTCGCGTGAGTGACGCACGCGGATCAAGCGGTCGAGCGCGTCGTAGCCGTAGGTGCGCTGGCCGTGGCGGGTGTCGGCAATATGTTCCAGGTTGCCGTTGGCGCTGTAGGCATAATCGCGCCGATACAACGAAGCGTGCTGATGGCCTACGGCGTGAGCGAGCAATCGACCCTGATCGTCGTAGGCATATTCGCTGAGCAGCAGGCCTTGCTGGCGATGCTGTTCGCGACCGGCGCGGTAGACATGCTGCGTCAGTGGCGCGCC
>NZ_JBIUWM010000064.1:0-31003 GCF_044743445.1 Pseudomonas sp. NPDC087615
CAAAACGCCGGCGTGTGTGTTTTTCATTTCATATCCCTTTAGTAGGGGGTTCGTCGGAAGTGTGGCCTCGTCCGTATCGTCGGTAAGTCGAACGTCAATCAGGCGCTGTATGACGCGCTAACCGTGCTCCAGCACCGCGGCCAGGACGCTGCCGGTATCGTGACCAGCCATGATGGCCGGTTGTTCTTGCGCAAGGATAATGGTCTGGTGCGTGACGTGTTTCATCAGCGTCATATGCAGCGCCTGGTTGGCCATATGGGTATCGGTCATGTTCGCTACCCGACTGCGGGCAGCTCGACTTCGGCCGAAGCTCAGCCGTTTTACGTCAACTCGCCTTACGGCATCACCTTGGCGCATAACGGCAACCTGACCAACGTTGAGCAGTTGGCCAAAGAGATCTACGAATCCGATCTGCGTCACGTCAACACCAGTTCCGACTCGGAAGTGCTATTGAACGTGTTCGCTCACGAGCTGGCCCAGCGCGGCAAGCTTCAGCCGACCGAAGAAGACGTGTTTGCCGCTGTCACCGACGTGCACAACCGTTGCGTTGGCGGTTACGCCGTCGTGGCCATGGTGACCGGTTACGGCATCGTCGGTTTCCGTGACCCGCATGGTATTCGCCCGATCGTATTCGGTCAGCGTCACACTGACGAAGGCGTCGAGTACATGATCGCCTCGGAAAGCGTTTCCCTGGATGTGCTCGGCTTTACTCTGATTCGCGACCTGGCACCGGGCGAAGCGGTCTACATCACTGAAGACGGCAAGCTGCACACCCGTCAGTGTGCGACCAACCCGTCCCTGACCCCGTGCATCTTCGAACACGTCTACCTGGCGCGTCCGGACTCGATCATCGATGGTGTGTCGGTTTACAAGGCCCGTCTGCGCATGGGTGAGAAGCTCGCCGAGAAGATCCTGCGCGAGCGTCCAGAGCACGACATCGATGTGGTCATCCCGATTCCTGACACCAGCCGCACTGCAGCGCTTGAGCTGGCTAACCATCTGGGCGTGAAGTTCCGCGAAGGTTTCGTCAAGAACCGTTACATCGGCCGTACTTTCATCATGCCGGGTCAGGCTGCACGCAAGAAGTCGGTACGCCAGAAGCTCAATGCCATTGAGCTGGAATTCCGCGGCAAGAACGTGATGCTGGTCGACGACTCGATTGTTCGTGGCACCACTTGCAAGCAGATCATCCAGATGGCCCGCGAAGCCGGCGCGAAAAACGTCTACTTCTGCTCGGCCGCTCCAGCAGTGCGATTCCCGAACGTGTACGGCATCGACATGCCAAGTGCTCACGAATTGATCGCTCACAACCGTTCGACTCAGGATGTGGCTGATCTGATCGGTGCTGACTGGCTGATCTATCAGGACTTGCCTGACTTGATCGAAGCGGTCGGCGGCGGCAAGATCAAGATCGAAACCTTCGATTGCGCGGTGTTCGACGGCAAGTACGTCACCGGCGACGTCGACGAGGCTTATCTGGACAAGATCGAACAGGCACGCAACGATGCCTCGAAGGTCAAGACCCAAGCGGTCAGTGCGATCATCGATCTGTACAACAACTGAGTTTCTACCGGCCCTGAGGGGCCGGTTTTGTATCTGGCAAAAGACTTCCATTTATTCAGCACAGGGCAAGGAGTGACAGCATGAGTCAGGAATGGGATGCCGGTCGGCTTGATAGCGACCTCGAAGGCGTAGCGTTCGATACCCTGGCCGTACGTGCCGGTCAGCACCGTACGCCGGAAGGTGAGCACGGTGATCCGATGTTCTTTACATCCAGCTACGTGTTCCGCACCGCTGCCGACGCGGCTGCGCGGTTTGCGGGTGAAGTGCCGGGCAACGTCTACTCGCGTTACACCAACCCCACTGTGCGCGCGTTTGAAGAGCGCATTGCGGCGCTGGAAAGCGCCGAACAGGCAGTTGCGACTGCCACGGGCATGGCTGCGATCATGGCGGTGGTGATGAGTTTGTGCAGTGCCGGCGATCATGTTTTGGTATCGCGCAGTGTGTTCGGTTCGACCATCAGTCTGTTCGAGAAGTACTTCAAGCGGTTCGGCGTTGAAGTCGATTACGTACCCTTGGCCGAACTTTCGGCTTGGGATGCGGCGATCAAGCCCAATACCAAATTACTGTTCGTCGAGTCGCCCTCCAATCCGCTGGCTGAGTTGGTGGATATCACCGCGCTGGCGCAAATCGCTCACGCCAAAGGCGCGATGCTGGTGGTCGACAACTGCTTCTGCACGCCTGCGTTGCAGCAGCCATTGAAGCTCGGTGCGGACATCGTCGTGCACTCGGCGACCAAATTCATCGACGGCCAAGGCCGTTGCATGGGCGGCGTGGTGGCTGGTCGCAGCGAGCAGATGAAAGAGGTCGTCGGTTTCCTGCGTACCGCCGGGCCAACCCTGAGCCCGTTCAACGCGTGGATCTTCCTCAAAGGTCTGGAAACCCTGAGCCTGCGGATGAAGGCGCACTGTGCCAACGCTCAGCAACTGGCTGAATGGCTGGAGCAGCAGGACGGCATCGAAAAAGTCCATTACGCCGGTCTCAAGAGCCATCCGCAGCACGAGTTGGCCCAGCGCCAGCAAAAGGGTTTCGGTGCGGTAGTGAGTTTCGAGGTCAAGGGTGGCAAAGAGGGCGCCTGGCGCTTCATTGATGCAACCCGGTTGATTTCTATCACGGCTAACCTTGGCGACAGCAAAACCACCATCACTCACCCGAGCACCACCTCTCACGGCCGACTCGCGCCGCAGGAGCGTGAAGCAGCAGGCATCCGTGACAGTCTGATCCGTATCGCCGTAGGCCTTGAAGACGTGGTCGACCTGCAAGCCGACCTGGCGCGCGGTCTGGCGGCGTTGTGATCGAGTTGTCCACTCCGAAAGCGGGTTCCCATGGCCGCGTTGCGCTGGTCACGGGTGCCGCGCGCGGAATCGGCCTGGGCATTGCTGCCTGGCTGATCAGCGAAGGCTGGCAGGTCGTGCTGACGGATCTTGATCGGTCGCGCGGGTCGAAAGTGGCGAAAGTGCTGGGCGAGAACGCCTGGTTCATCGCCATGGATGTGGCGGAGGAAAGCCAGGTCGCGCTGGGTGTGGCTGAGGTGTTGGGGCAGTTTGGGCGTCTCGATGCACTGGTGTGCAATGCGGCGGTCGCTGATCCGCACAACATCACCCTGGAAAGCCTGGATCTGGCTTACTGGAATAGGGTGCTGGCGGTGAATCTCAGTGGGCCGATGTTGTTGGCCAAGCATTGTGCGCCCTATCTGCGCGCGCATAACGGCTCAATCGTCAATCTGGCGTCGACGCGGGCCGGGCAGTCTGAGCCGGATACTGAAGCCTACGCTGCGAGTAAGGGCGGTTTGTTGGCGCTGACTCATGCGTTGGCAATCAGTCTGGGGCCGGAAATTCGCGTCAATGCGGTCAGTCCGGGCTGGATCGATGCGCGGGATCCGTCTGTGCGTCGGGCCGAGCCTCTGGCCGATGCTGATCATGCCCAGCATCCGGCGGGCAGGGTAGGGACGGTCGAGGACGTCGCGGCGATGGTTGCGTGGCTGCTGTCGCGCAATGCCGGGTTTGTGACCGGGCAGGAGTTCGTCGTGGATGGTGGTATGACCAAGAAGATGATTTACACGGAGTAAGGAGCGAAGCCGCGTTCTCTGTGGGAGCGAGCCAGCTTGCGATAGCGGTCTGACGGTTGATGCGTTGTTCGGGATTGACTCAATTTTGTCTTTTTCAGAAAAACTTCAATCCTGCTATTGACTTAGGTTCGCTACCTGCGTAAATTTCGCGGCCTCGGAGATGCAAACGGGTGATTAGCTCAGCTGGGAGAGCGTCTGCCTTACAAGCAGAATGTCGGCGGTTCGATCCCGTCATCACCCACCACTCCCCGAGAAACTTGCGAAAGCAAGAGGTAGGCTGAAAGTGCCTCCACCGACGCGCAGCGGTAGTTCAGTCGGTTAGAATACCGGCCTGTCACGCCGGGGGTCGCGGGTTCGAGTCCCGTCCGCTGCGCCATATTTTACGAGTCAGGCATTGTCTGGTTCGAGATTGAAAAGCACCGAAGCTTTCAGTCAAAACGAGTTACTTGAGCGCAAGCTCAAAGCGATACGCAGCGGTAGTTCAGTCGGTTAGAATACCGGCCTGTCACGCCGGGGGTCGCGGGTTCGAGTCCCGTCCGCTGCGCCATATCTGCTTCAAGGACCACTGAACGCCTTGAAGCACCGAAAAAAGCCGCTGGCTGATTCGGAATCGATAGCAAATACCCTGGTCGAAAGACCGGGGTTTTTTGTGTCTGAAATTTGACCTTTCCCGTTTGACTTCTTTCAGTCGACCGATATTGAGCAAAGATCCCTGTGGCAGCGAGCCTGCTCGCGATAGCGCCAGTGCAGCCAATATCTTTGGAAGATGCACACCATCATCGTGAGCAGGCTGTAAGCGTACGGCCAGGTCGCCTTGCGAACTCCAGCATTCGCAACGTGCAAATGAAATTACTGAGTTGCTGTCGCATAAATGGGCGTCTGTTTAGCCATGCGGGGGCGGGGGGGCGCTTATATAGCTTAGCGAAATTCCGGATAGGCCAAATCTTGCGATTTACTGCTGCGCTGGCATGTTGCGGTCTGTGTCGTAACGGCCATGATTCAGGTCGTATCTGGATGTGTCTCAACCTTACCGGTCAGTATAGTCAACTCCGTCCCGATGCCGGAGTACCTAAAATTGGACAATACCCGTGAGCGATTGATTGACTCAGCGCTGAAGCTGTTTCTGTCAGAAGGTATATACATTACTGGTGTGATGGCCATCGCCGCGATGGCGGGTGTTACCAAGATGACGCTCTACAGCCATTTCCCCTCAAAGGATGCGCTGATAGTGGCTTGCCTCGAGAAGCGTGACCTGCGCTGGCGTGAAGAGGTGGCGTGCACCTTGGCAAAACACCCTGATCCGGTCAGTGGGATGCTCGCTTTTTTCGATTTGTATCAACGCTTTCTTTTGAAAGATAGCGGGCGCGGATGTCTGTTCGTCAACAGTGCGGCTGAATTCCCCCAGTTTAGCCATCCTGTGCATTTGGCTGTAAGCAGGCATAAGCAAGGGGTGCGCGAAAATCTTGCTGCATTGGCCATGAGTGCTGGTCTAAGCGACCCTGACGTAGTTGCTGAGGGGTTGTTTATCTTGCTGGAGGGCAGTTTTGTCACCGGCGCCATGGGCCAGAACGCGCAGGTATTTGACACGGCACGGCATATAGCTCATTGCTGGATCCGGAAGCAGGCTGGGCAGGAGCAAAGCGTATGACGCTCGGCTTATTAGCAGCCATTGCTGCCACTTTTTCTTGGTCGCTGCTCTACATCTTTCCGGGCCTTGTCGGCGATTACAGCCTTTTTGATCTGGCTGTGGTGAGCTATGCCTTTGCCGGTTTAGGTAGTCTGCTAGTGCTGTTTGTTTATCGTAGTGAAGTGCGGCAGTTGAGGCTGAGCGACTGGGCTTGCGCCGCACTGTTGGGCTTCTTGGGGTACATCGGTTACTTCTTTCTGATTACCACTGCGGTCTTGGCGGCTGGGCCGGTGATCCCTCCGGTGATGATGGGATCAGTCCCTATCGTGCTTGCGATTGCCGGCAACATGCGAAGCTCTAGCGTGCCTTGGCGCGCCATTTCCGGGCCTTTGTTGGTGGCGGCGTTAGGCATCAGTCTGGTCAACTTGAGCGTGTTTGATTTTAGTAGCGCCACGGTGGTGCTCCCGACAACCTCGATAATGTTTGGACTCCTGGCATCGTTGCTTGCAATCGGATTTTGGACGGGTTTTGGCCTGATAAATGAAAGTGCTTTGGCTCGACGCCCAAGTATGTCGCCGATGTTGTGGTCCGCCATGCTGATCTTCATGTGCAGCGTCGAAATGCTGGCCTTCATCCCCGCTGGGCTTTACTTGAAGTTGTCCCACTTCGCTAGCCATTCGGGGGGGTTGGCAGGTACTCAGGCGCTAATAGTCTGTGGGTTAATTCAGGGGTTGGGGGCCACCCTTGCAGGTGCTTGGGCGTGGTCAATCGCAACCCGGCGCCTACCTCTGGCGCTGAGCGGGCAATTGATCGCCAGCGGGACCATTTATGCGACTGCGATGGGTTTGCTCATCAACCAGCGCTGGCCCTCTCCTATGGAAGCGCTTGGGACAGGGTTGCTATTCGTTGGAGTGGTGTGGGCTATTCACGCCTTTTACCGCAGGAGAGCACATGTCGAGAGACATGGTTTAAAAACCAGCCTTTGAATAATGTGACTGCGCCGATACGGGCATTTCAGATACCTGCTTTGGATTGATTTGTACTGGGTGGACGATTACAGCAGGCTCGCTCCTGCAGAAGCTGCACATCGATTTGTCCATTGACTTGCTGCGGTGCAATGCCGCAGTAATTTTGATTCTTTAGTCAGATTTTTGTAACTGCTTGTTTGCCGCAGCTACAGAAACCTTTAAAGTTAACCTTTCGGTCAGCTTTGCACTGTCAACACGGCTCTTGGCTTCGCCAGAAAGGGCTTCTGCAAGACTCGAGATTCCCAGTAGATAACCAGAAGGGTGGACTCATAACCGCCCAGAGGATGATCCATGTCCAACCGTGAAATATCCCGGCGCTCGTTCCTTCAGGGCGGGCTGGTGGCGGGGGTGAGCGTTACGCTCACGCCGCTCAGCAGTCAGGCGCTGGCTGCCTTGATGGAAAACAGCGTCACCGTGCCGTCCGAAAAGTGGCTCGGCAACAACGGCAAGGCGCGCCAGCGTAACGACGCTCTGTCCAAGGTCTGCGGCAGCAAGGTTTTTGCTCGCGACATCCGCTCCAAGGACATGCCGGGTTGGCCTGAGCAGCAAGGCCACGCCATGCTGCTCAAAACCATCAAGGCTGACCATATCTATAACGGTTACGACCTGTCGTGGCTCGGCGCCGACTTGCAGCCTGACCGCATCGTCACCGCTGCCGATCTGGACAAGGACGGTATTGTCTTCCCTGAAGAGCACGCTCCAGACCCACTCTTGCCTGAGGGTAAAGTGCCGATGTTCATCGGCCACCCGGTCGCTATCCTGATCTGGAACGACTTCGAGCGTTTTCGTCAGGCCAAGAACAAGCTCAAATTCAATGACAAAGCGATTCGTTACGGCGCCAAGGTGCCGTACTACGAAGGCGACCCCTACGGCAGCTTCCGCTACGTACGTGTGGGTGGCCCGACGTCGGCAGACGAAGATGAATTCGCTAGCCTCAAGGACTCGATCCTGTTCCCGATGCTGAAAAACCGTCGTCCGGTGTGGAATTCCCAGCCGAACCTGCACGGCAACCTGACCGAGCGCGGTTTGTTCTACGCCGACCGTATGAAGCAAGAGATCGATACGCCGCCGGATAACTGGCTGGTGTTCGACGAGCGCTACAAGACCCCATCGATCGAGCCGGCCGCCATGGAGCCGGACAACGGTAACGGTTGGTACGACCCTGCCACCAAGACGCTGCACTTCGTAGTGGCGACCCAGTGCCCACTGGAAGCGGCGACCGAGACCGCGAAAATGATCGCGCCGTCGCGCTTCGGTCTGACGAACCTGAACATGCACCCCGGTTACACCGTCGGTTACGGCTCCAAAGACCACAACATCTTCGTTTACTACGCAGCACTCGCTGCGCTGTACGGCGCGGGTGTGCCGGTGCGCCTGGCCAACGACCGCTACGAGCAATTCCAGAGCGGCATCAAGCGCCACCCGTTCGACATCCGCTACCAACTGGCCGTGGACAAGAACGATTACACCTTCAAGATTTTCCGTGCCGAAATGAGTGTCGACGGTGGTGGGCGGGTCAACTACAGCCCATCCGTAGCGGCGGTTGGCGCCACGGCGGCGCAGTCGATCTATTACATGCCGCAGAACGACCTGCAGGTCACCGCCTATCATTCGCGCGCTGTTGAGGCGGGCTCGATGCGCGGTTACGGCACGCTGCAAAGCATGGCCTCGACCGAAATGATGGTTGACGAAATCGCCAATCGCCTCGGCGTTGATGCGATCGATTTGCGCCGCAAGAACGCTTTGCGTTCGGGTATGAAGAACACCCAGGGCGCGATCCCGGCCGGTGCTCTGCGCCTGCACGAGATTCTCGACAAAGCTGCGGTGCACGAAGTCTGGAAGAACCGCGACGCCATCAAGAAACAGCGCGAAGCAGCCGATCCGGACAACTGGTACGGCGTCGGTTTCGCCATTTGCCAGAAAGACTTCGGCACCGGCTCTGAAGCGCCGATGGCCAGTATCGAATTCACTGTCGACGGTCGCATCACCCTGCGTCATATCGGCATTGAAATCGGCACCGGCATGTCGACTTCGCAAGCCTTGGTCGTCGCTGATTTTCTCGGTAGCCCTGCCCATGAAGTGAAGACCGGCGAAACCGAATGGAAGGAAATGCAGCTGATTACCAGCGGCAACCCTTACATCATGAGCCAGGCCGAGCAGGACAATCTGCTGCGCAACCCGCGCTGGGTCGGCAAGTTGGCTTCGGCGTCATCTGCGACCAACTCGGCTTACTACTTCAGCCACGCAACCCGTGAGGCAGCGCGCGTGCTGTTCAACAACGGATTGTGGCCGGCGGCCATGGAAATCTGGCGTCAGGGGCCTTACGGCGGTCAAGCCAACCCTTACGTGGTGCGTCGTGAAGATGCGCATTGGGTCGACGGCAAACTCACTGCCAACGGCATGCAGCCGTTGAGCTTCGAAGAGCTGGCCAAGCGCGCTCATGAGCGCGGTCTGGTGACCGGCGCCACCGTTCATGCGTTCAACCGCTGGAGCTGGGCAGAGGCCGAATACAGCATCGACGGCGTGCGTGAGCGTCTGCCGCTTGACGGTTTGGCGGTGAAGTACGGCGATGGGGCGCCGAAGGCGAAGAAAGCGCTGATGAGCACGGCAGGTTTCCACCTGTTGGATCGCCAGAACATCAACTACCCGGTTGTTCAGTTGAACAACGCTGCTGTGACTTACTACAGCCCGGTCGCCACGTTGGTAGAGCTGAAAGTCAACAAGGGCACGGCGCAAGTCGAAGTGCTCAACCACCATTCTTGGGTCGAGTGCGGTCGGGTGTTGGTCGAAGAGCTGGTCAAGGGACAGCTCGAAGGTGGGGTCGCCATGGGTATCGGTCATGCGCTGATGGAAGAGATGCCGCTTTACGAGGGCGGGCCGGGGGAGGGTGACTGGAACTTCAACCGTTATCGCCTGCCAATGGCCCGGCACGTCGCGGTGTGGAAGCAGACGGCAGAGATTCTGCCGCCGCTGTCACCCAGCGACCCGTCCAAAGGCATCGCCGAAGTGGTGATGATTCCGGTGGTCGGTGCCATTGGTAACGCCGTGGCGCACGCCATCGGTAAACGTGTTCGCGATCTGCCTATCACTGCTGCGCGCATCAAGGAGGCCCTCAATGGCTAACCGTCCGCTTCAACTGACCCTCAATGGTCAATCCGTCGGCCCGGTGGAGATCCCTGATGACCTGCCGATGATCGACTACCTGCACGAATACAAAAACCTGACTGGCTCGCGTCTGGGCTGTGGTCAGGGTATCTGCCATGCCTGCGTGGTGATCGTCGACAACCCGGACGGCACCAGCGAAGAAGTGCGCACCTGCATCACCGGCGCGCATTACTTCGAAGGCAAAAAAGTCCGCACCATCGAAAGCCACGCCAAGCGTGATGAAAGTGGGCAGGTCACGGAACTGAATCCGATCCAGCAGCGCTTTGTTGATGAGTTCGCCTTCCAGTGCAGCTACTGCGCGCCTGGCTTCGTCAACGCCGCGACTGTGTTGGTGGAAAAGCTGCAACGCCAGCCGATCGTCCAAAGCAAGCTCGAACAAGTCATCGAGGACAGCCTCGGTCATCACATATGCCGTTGCACCGGGTACGTGCGTTATTACAACGCGACCCGCAACGTGCTGACCGATCTCGGCCTGGTCAAGGAGGGTTAAGCATGAAGCTATTAATGACCCGACTGACCTTGGCGGTCGGGCTGGCTGCGCCAGTGTTGTTTGCCCACGCCGATGATCAGGTCAAGCGCGGCGAATACCTCGCTCGCGCCGCCGACTGCATGGCCTGCCATACCGCGCCGGGTGGCGCGCCGTATGCGGGTGGCCTGCCGATTGTGTCGCCGTTCGGCACGATCTACGGCACCAATATCACGCCGAGCAAGGAGCACGGCATCGGTTTGTACAACGATGACGAGTTCTTCACTGCGCTGACCGCAGGCAAGCGTCGCGATGGCGCGAACCTGTATCCGGCGATGCCGTACACCTCGTATCACCTGGTGCCGCGCGAAGATTCGGATGCGATTCATGCGTACCTGAAAACCGTTGAGCCGATCGAGCGGGCAGCGCCGGTCACCAGCCTGAGTTTTCCGTTCAACGTGCGTCTGGGCCTGATGGGCTGGAACATGATGTACGGCAAAGACGTGAAACTGGAATCTGCCGACGGCAAAAGCGACGCCTGGAAGCGTGGCCAGTACATGGTCGACGTCCTCGGACACTGCGGCGAGTGCCATACGCCACGCGGGCTGTCGGGTGCAATGCAAATGGACAAGCGCCTGACTGGCGGTATTCTCAATGGCTATCTGGCGCCGAGCCTGCTGGCCACTGATCTGGCCGCTCGCGGCTGGAATCATCAGGATCTGAGCACATTCCTCAAGCATGGCATGAGCGCGCAGGGCACGATGTTCAACGAGATGTTCCCGGTGTTCCACAACAGCACTCAGGGCTTGGACGATACCGATCTGGCAGCCATGGCGACCTTCCTGCTCGGCGATCAACCGCCGGCAGCCAAAGAGCTCGTCGCCGTGCCGGTCGACAAGCTCAGCGCGAGTGCCCAGCGTGGCCGTCAGGAATATTTGAATGTCTGCGCCGGTTGTCACGCGGCGGGTGGTGAAGGCAAGCCGCACATTGCTGTCGCGATGCGCGGCAACACCACGCTGCGTCTGGAAGATCCACGCAATCTGTTGCGGGTCATCGAGGACGGTATCGGCGAGCAGAAGTTCTCCGGGTTCGAACACATGCAACCGATGCCGGGTTTTGCCGACAAGCTCAGTCCTGAGCAACTGACCGATCTGCTCAACTACCTGCGTCAAGGGTGGGGCGGCCAGTCCGTTGAGTTGGCGGTAAGCGAGGTTCAGAAGCTGCAAGCTGACGCGCCGCCCATCGAGCACAAGGCGCACTGACATGCAGCATCTCGATCTGCAAGTGGTGCGGCGTGCATTGGAGTGGTCGGTGGCGGGGCAGTGCATCTGGCTTTGCACCGTGTTGACCACTTACGGCTCGGCGCCGCGTGCGCCGGGTTCGCTGCTGGCAGTGAATGACGGCGGGCAGTGGATCGGGTCGCTGTCTGGCGGCTGTGTCGAGGAGGATTTTCTCGAGCGCGTCGCCGAAGGTGCGTTTTTCGATGCGGTCAACGTCGTGCGTTATGGCGAAGGCGACGATCCGCGTTCGCGGGTCAGCCTGCCCTGTGGCGGTATTCTCGATGTACTGGTAGAGAAATTCGACGTTGGCTGCGACGTGCTGGCGCATCTGCGTGAACTGGAATCGGCGCTGCTTGGTCAGCGTCGGCTGATTCGTGAAGTCGATCTGGCCAGTGGTGCGCGCACCCTGTTTGCTGATCGAGAGCAGGGTGCTCGGATCGAGCGCGAGATTGATCGGGTGCGAATCCGTGTTGGCGCGGCTCAGCGTCTTTTGCTTGCCGGGTATTCCAGCGTGGCGCAGGCGTGTGCCGAGTTTGCGGTTGGCTTGGGTTTCGAAGTGATCCTCTGCGATCCGCGTGATGAGGTGCTCGAAGGCGTGGTACTCAATGGCGTAGAGATTCGTCGGCAATTGCCGTCGGTGTTCATTGCTGACGGTGGCTGCCATCGCGACACGGCGGTGGTGGCGCTGACGCATGATCCGCGTATCGATGATCTGGCAATGATGGAGGCCGTGCGCACCGAAGCGTTCTACATTGGCGTGATGGGCTCACAGCAGACGTCGCAGAAACGCTTTGAGCGTTTACGCCGGATTGGCGGATTAGGAGAGGGCGAGTTGGCGCGGATTCACGCGCCGATCGGGCTTAATCTTGGCAGCAAGACGCCGGCGGAGATTGCCCTGGCGGTACTGGCGGACATCCTGCGGATCCGTAGTGGGATTGCACGAGACCAGCTCTGATGCGCATTTCAAAATATGGAAGCGAGCTTGCTCGCGAAGGCGTCGTGTCAGTCAACTGAATCTTGAATGGCATACCGCATTCGCGAGCAAGCCCGCTCCCACTTGAGGGTTGTTTACATCCCGAATTTATCGCGCAACCCGTAATACCATGCACCCAGCGCAGCAAACGGCGTACGCAGCATTTGCCCGCCCGGGAACGGGTAGTGCGGCAAGTCGGCAAACGCATCAAAACGCTCGGCCTGACCACGCAGTGCTTCGGCCAGTACCTTGCCTGCCAGATGCGTGTAAGTCACGCCATGGCCGCTGCAACCTTGCGAGTAATAGATGTTGTCGCCCAGGCGTCCAACTTGCGGCAAGCGCGACAGCGTCAGCAGGAAGTTGCCGGTCCAGGCGTAGTCGATTTTCACGTCCTTGAGCTGCGGGAAAGCCTTGAGCATTTTCGGGCGGATGATTGCTTCGATGTTCGCCGGATCCCGCGCGCCGTAAACCACGCCGCCGCCGAAAATCAGGCGTTTGTCGCCAGTCAGGCGGTAGTAATCGAGCAGGTAGTTACAGTCTTCGACGCAGTAATCCTGCGGCAATAGCGTTTTCGCCAGTTCATCACCCAGCGGTTCGGTGGTGATCACTTGCGTGCCGCATGGCATCGATTTGGCTGCCAGTTCCGGCACCAGATTGCCGAGGTAGGCATTGCCGGCAACGATGATGAACTTGGCCCTGACCTTGCCTTGCGGCGTATGCACGACCGGATTGGCGCCGCGTTCGATGCGCACGGCTGGCGACTGTTCATAGATGACGCCACCGAGGGATTCCACGGCAGCCGCTTCGCCCAGCGCGAGGTTCAATGGATGAATGTGGCCGCCGCTCATGTCGAGCATGCCGCCAATGTACTGATTACACGCGACGACTTCGTGGATGCGGCGTTGATCGAGTAGTTCGAGTTGTGAGTGCCCGAAGCGCTCCCACAGGCGCTTCTGCGATTCAAGATGCCCCATCTGTTTGGCCGTAAGGGCGGCGAATACACCGCCGTCCTTCAGGTCGCACTGGATGTTGTACCTGGCCACGCGCTCGCGAATGATCCGGCCGCCTTCGAAGGCCATCTCGCCGAGCAACTGCGCCTGTTTCGGGCCAACAGTACGCTCGATCACATCAATGTCGCGGCTATAGCTGTTAACGATTTGCCCGCCATTGCGTCCTGAAGCACCGAAGCCGACTTTAGCGGCCTCCAGCACTGTCACGCGAAAACCGTTCTCCAGAAGGAACAGGGCCGAGGACAGCCCGGTATACCCGGCGCCGATTACACAGACATCCGTCTCCACATCATCCTGCAAGGCTGGACGTGGCGGTACGGCATTGGCCGACGCAGCGTAATAAGACTCTGGGTAAAGGGTGTTCGCCATTCTGCCGCCTCTGTTTAATATATTTTACGAGTGCCCCGATCCTACCGGAGTTGAAAAACCTCCGCCAGCCACCGGAAAATCTTCTTCATTGGCCGCAAATTAAATATTTTGCATATTCATAGGGTTAGGTGAAAAAAAGGTGTTGACACCCCTTCGGAATTCCGTAGAATGCCGCCTCACAGCAGGCACGTAGCTCAGTTGGTTAGAGCACCACCTTGACATGGTGGGGGTCGTTGGTTCGAGTCCAATCGCGCCTACCAAACAAAATCCGCTCTGCTGGGCGGTCTAGAAGGGCCCACCGAAAGGTGGGCCATTTTTTGTTGTCTTCGATTTGCAAAGCCCAGCCTTAAGTCGCCAATTCGGCGCTCTCAAGGAGGGCTTTAATCCCTCTCGGGCGCATATGGGGGAGTGTGCAGAGCGGGCGTCCGGTCAGGCTCATTTTTTTGATGTCGAGTTTGAAATTTGCTGCATGGATCGCCTTTCGTCGCCAGCGGCCTTCTAAAATATGTGGATATTTAAGGGCTTACGATTTTATTTAACCAACCAGTTATCAAAAATACCTTGTGACGGGGTGGTAGTTTCAGTAACATTTGAGCCGCGTTCACCACCACGGTTTATGCATTTTTAAATCCCAAGCTTCCATCAGCTGCTTGGGATTTTTTTTGCCTGTAATTTGGCTTTTCGTGCTCTCTTTCTCCGTATTTTAGTCGCTCGATACGTCACCGGCGATGTCGCGCGAGCATGTCCTTTATTTTTCGACTACTACTGACTGGCGATTTCCATCTCTTTACAGAGGGAGTCTGGCGATGCTGGTTCACTGGTTTCTAGCGGCTGTTCACTTACTGGCTTTTGCGTTGGGTTTTTGGGCGGTTCTGACTCGTGGAGCGGCGTTTAGCCGCTTGGTTGCAGGCTCAGGGGATGCCAGGCGCGTTTTGCTCGCCGACAATCTATGGGGTATTTCTGCTTTGGTTCTGCTGGTGACGGGCGGGATGCGTGCCTTTGGTGGCTATGAAAAGGGCACTGACTACTACCTGCATCAGCCGCTCTTCCATTTGAAAATGACACTGTTTGTGCTGATTTTGCTGATAGAGCTCTCGCCGATGATCACGTTGGTCAAGTGGCGGATCTCATTAGTGCGAGGTGCGGCGCTCGATACTGGCCGTGCAAAGCTGTACGCACGAATCAGTCATGTCGAGGCGTTGTTGCTGGTGCCGATGGTGGTGGCGGCCACAGGTATGGCGCGTGGCGTGACGTTGTATTAGGCGGGCGAATTCTCTGCGCTCTATCGGAAACGTCCGACAGCCAGCCTTGGGAATGGCAGGTAGTATCGCTCGGCAACAGAGGATAGGGGCGACAAGGAGTTGGAGTGAGGAGTTATGTGTCAGGCGCCGTGCCCAGCGAGTGGGGAGCGGATAGCAGTACGGCGCGTGAATCTTTAGCCAGTCATTACACGGGGCAAACGAACTGGCTACTGACTGCGAAAGCGGCTCAGGGCGTTTGTGGCTTGTCCGGGGCGGTCAGGCCAGCCTGGATACGCTGGTAAATCTCTTCGCGGTGCACTGCAACGTTTTTCGGGGCGTTGATGCCGATTCGGACTTGTTGGCCGCTAACGCCGAGGATGGTGATCGTAATGTCATCACCAATGTTTATGCTTTCACCGACTTTGCGGGTGAGTATCAGCATGGTCTTCTCCTTGATTGCTTTGTAGGGCACCTGATTCAGACAGTGCAGAGGTCGGTGGTACGTATAGATTAGTGCGAAGTCTCACGGTTTGGGTGCATCTTTCTGACGCGCAGATGCGGCATTAATTCCCAGGGCGTAACTATACAGAGGCTGCATTCATCAATCTCGTTGTTTTGTGCCCATTTTGCAGGGCTCGCGAAGTATTTATGAATGTTAAGATCGCCGCTTTGAGATTTTCGAGGAAGGCGTTGTGCGCAAATTGGTCTGGATGGTCGTGGCACTGGCATTGGCTGGATGTGGTGAAGGCAAAAGTGTGGACACACAGAAGCCCAAAGTGGCAGTCGCAACAGCGCCTGCGGTGTCCTCTGCCCCTCAGTGGGATCTTGAGGTGCGCGGTGAAACACCTCAGGCCGTCAGCGATTTGAGTGGCTGGCTGATCGAGCACGCGTTCGTTCCGACGGTCATCAAGGACGGTAGCGGCAAAACGCGAATTCTGATTGGCCCTTTCAACTCCCAGGCCGAGGCTGAGGCGCGAAAGGTGCAGGTGGATGCTGCTTTGGTGAAGGCCAAAAAGCAGAACGTCGAGTCAGTGTTGGTTGAGCATCCTCTGACGCCTTAAACGATTGATTCGACGGAGCTGCTTGGCGGGCGACCGAGCTGGTTGATGTCGACATGGAAGAGGACAACCTTGGGGAAATCGTCGATGCCGGCACTGACGGGTTTTACGACGGAGTTGCCTTGGGCTCTTCAATGGTGATGAGTTAATTTGATGGGGTCTTGGCGACACAGCAAGACTGCCGGTTAGCCATCAATAAAAAGGCTTCGAACATAACGTTCGAGGCCTTTCTACATTGCAATCAGCCGCAGGCTTTCATGTTTACGGGGCCGACAAATTCATTGCCACGCCCCATCACACACGCCACGCTCTGATTACGCTGGCGCTCCCAGTCCTGCACCGGGTAAGTCTTGTCCCAAGCCTCATACAGTTGCCGATCCTGTTTAGATAGGCGCAAGCCGTACTGCTTGCTCATGTAGAAATAGGTGCGTGCGATCATGCCGCGAATTGAAGGGCGGGGCATGACCTTCTTGGCCTTGAAGTCGACCTGGGTCAGGCATGAGCCGTATTGCCCGGATTGCGTCGGCAGCCATCCGTAGCTGAAGTTACTGCGGTCACCGTTGACCTCACCGATGCTCGGTACCAGGTTATGAAGATCCGCTTCGGCCTTCTGGTAGCTGGGGTCGTAGCGTGTGCAGTTCTTGCGTCCACCTTTCTGCCAGCATTGGCGCTGATGCCCGAACTGCCAGGCCGGCACAATGTGCTCCCACTCGATGCGCGAAGCGCGTTTGGCATTTTTGCGTGGTACGTAACCGCAAGCTTTCAAATCGACCTTGTTGCCGGTGTATTTGCAGCCGCAATAAAACTCAGTGGACTGCGGTGCGTAAAGCTTCCAGGCGACCTTTTTGGCTTCATTGAACGTACGAGGTGCGCCAGCCTGGGCACCCGTGGCGATGAGCAGCAACAGCAAAGCAAAACAGCGGACAATCATTGAATCAATCTTCCTTCGGCACAACCCAAAAAATCTGCACGCCGCCATCATCTCGATAGGCGAGGGTAACGTTATCGTTCTCGTCGATTTCCTCGAGCAAGCGCTCCCACTGATCTATCGGTTCGTCCGGCAAGCGGAAGATCAATGCGGCCTTGGCTTTTTGTGCGGTGGGAGAATTGATGATTTTCTGAACGCGCACGCCCATGCGTTCGTAAGTGTCAGGAGCGTCAAGAGAGGTGGCCACGAGGTTATCCTTATTAAGCTGTACGTGCATACAGTATTTAACTGTGGGCATTTTCGCAACTGCTTAAAATTCAAGAAAATCCTCTGACAGCGGTTTTCCGATTTTGGTGTGAGTCCTGTCGAATTTTTTGTAGGGAAAATGCAGGTGGGGTGTAGGCGACGTACCGCTCGCCAATCAGGCGAGTGGTACGAAGAGTGCCCGACGGAGAGTCGATCGGGCGAAGGTCGGTCAGTATTCCCAGAACATCCGTTGCAGTTCTTTGCTGTCGTTGGTTTTGGTCAGTGCAACCATCGCCAGGATGCGGGCTTTTTGTGGATTCAGGTCGTGAGCGACAACCCAGTCGTACTTGTCGTCAGGCTGTTCAGCGTTACGCAGCACGAAGCCACCGGCGTTGACGTGAGACGAGCGGATGATTTGCACGCCATCCTTGCGCAGAGCCTGAAGCGTCGGTACTACGCGGGACGACACGGAGCCGTTGCCGGTGCCTGCATGGATGATGGCCTTGGCGCCAGACTGGGCGAGTGCCTTGTAGGCGGTATCACTCACGTTGCCGTAGGAATAGGCGATTTCTACGTCAGGAAGGCTCTTGATGTTCTTGATGTCGAATTCCGAATCCATGGTGTGGCGCTTGGCGGGTAAACGGAACCAGTAGGATTTGCCTTCGACCACCATGCCCAATGGGCCCCAGGCGCTTTTGAACGCTTCGGTCTTGATGTTGATCATTTTGCTGACGTCGCGACCAGACTGGATTTCATCGTTCATGGTCACCAGTACACCTTTGCCACGCGCTTCTTTGCTGCTGGCCACAGCTACGGCGTTGTACAGGTTGAGCATGCCGTCCGCCGACATCGCTGTGCCCGGACGCATGGAACCTACGACGATGATCGGTTTGTCGGTCTTCTCGACCAGGTTCAGGAAGTAAGCGGTCTCTTCCAGGGTGTCGGTACCGTGGGTGATGACGATGCCGTCGACATCCTTGCTGTCGGCCAGTTCTGAGACGCGACGGCCCAGTTGCAGCAGGTTGTCGTTGGTGATGCTCTCCGAGGCAATCTGCATGACTTGTTCGCCGCGCACATTGGCGAGCTTGTTCAACTCAGGGATGCCAGCAATCAATTGCTCGACGCCCACTTTTGCGGCCTGATACGTCGCGCTATTGGCGGCACTGGCGCCAGCGCCGGCGATGGTGCCGCCCGTGGCGAGAACCACGACATTGGCAAGTTTGGTCTGGGTTTCGACTTCTTTTGCCTGAAGGGCGGTCGGCAGTAGCAGGAGGAGGGCCAAAGCGCCCGGAACCAAAGTGTTGAAAGCAGATTTCATTATTTTTCTCTCTAGTAGTGAGACGGTGCTGATGCAGGTTCATCTAGATGCGCCCCAGGCCGATCTGGATGCCCGGGGTGTGGTGAAGGGAGCAGGATCTATACCAGACGTACCTTGCGTTAGAAAAATGTTTAACCTTTTGATTTACATCAGTATTTTTCGAAGAAATAGGGAGTGTGGCGAACCCTGTATCCGGGTTTCCGAACAAAAGAAACTTTCGCGTTCGGCTCTCCGAAAAGTACTACCGCTTCTGTCTTATGGATCGGGTTGTCAGTTTCGGGTTTTGTGCTAAAGAAACCCGCGCATAGGCCGATGCGTGTTCAATGAAACGAAATTCGAGGGAGTTCACATGTCACTCACGGTCGGTTTTTCCAATCCTGCTGCTGTCACCATCGGTGGCAAATCTGCAGCAACGATCAATGCATTGAGTGAGGCGTCAGAGGAAGCTGCTACCGAGGCGCTGGGCAAAGATGAGGGTGATGGCAATCAGGTCAGAACCGGTGGTGCCGCTCAGGAAGACAGCAAAGCTGATAGCAGCGACAGCCTGAGCATCGCCGCCAAGATGCTACTGAAGCGGATGCAGGAATTGCAGAAGCAATTGCAGGAGCAGCAACAGCAACTGGCGGCGGCACAGGCTGCGAGCTATCCCACTCCCGAGGCCAAGGCACAGGCAGTCATGTCCATTCAGGGGCAGGTCGCTGATACCAACGCCGCGCTGGCGGAGGTTTCGAACGCGTTGGTCAAAGAACTGGAAAAAAATCCTTCTGGTGGCAACCTGGTCAACACCACGGCATAGGCATCAAAGTGCGACTCTCGAGTTTTGCCCTGCAATAAATGACGGTTTCTGATTGTTGACAAATGTCGGCGGGATTCGCATAGTTCGATCTACGCAAACGTTTGCGCGGCTTCCCCGATGTGTTATCAGTCGGTCGGGGCGACGTAGCTTACGCCAGCGCAAGCGTTGCTCACAATAATCATAAGATCGGAGTGAACCCATGAAGCTGCCATTCGCTGGACGTCTTCTTGCTGTCGCTATGCTGGCTGCCACAGCCGCTGCACTGCCTGTCTCTTCGGCGTTCGCCGAATCCCCTGAAAAACCCAAAGTCGCGCTGGTCATGAAATCTCTGGCCAACGAATTCTTCCTGACCATGGAAGACGGCGCCAAGGCCTACCAGAAAGAACACTCCGCCGATTTCGACCTGATCTCCAACGGCATCAAGGACGAAACCGACACTGCGGGCCAGACGCGTATCGTCGAGCAAATGATCCTTGCAAAGGTCAATGCGCTGGTCATCGCACCTTCCGACTCCAAGGCCATGGTGCCGGTGATCAAGAAAGCCGTCGATGCCGGTATTACCGTGATCAACATCGACAACCAACTCGATCCGCAAATCGTCAAAAGCAAAAACATCAGCGTCCCCTTCGTAGGTCCGGATAACCGTAAAGGCGCGCGTCTGGTCGGTGAGTACCTGGCCAAGCAGCTCAAGGCGGGTGACGAAGTCGGCATCATTGAAGGCGTGTCCACGACGACCAACGCCCAGCAGCGTACCGCTGGCTTCAAGGATGCGATGGACGCGGCGCAGATCAAGGTGGTTTCCCTGCAGTCCGGTGATTGGGAGATCGATAAGGGCAACAAGGTAGCCGCTTCGATTCTCAGCGAATACCCGGATGTCAAAGCGTTGCTGGCAGGCAACGACAGCATGGCCGTTGGTGCTGTTTCCGCCGTGCGTGCTGCCGGCAAAGCTGGGCAAGTGCAGGTGGTTGGTTACGACAATATCAACGCCATCAAGCCCATGCTCAAGGATGGTCGCATTCTGGCGACTGCCGATCAGTTCGCTGCCAAGCAAGCTGTATTTGGTATCGAAACTGCGCTGAAAATCATCAAGGGCGAGAAAGTCGACAGTGGTGCCAATGGTGTGATTGAAACGCCGGTCGAACTGGTCACCCAGTAAATCCTCTGACGACACAATGGCGCTCGTCCGACCGGGCGAGCGCATGGAGAGTTTTTATGTCAGTTTCCGCCCCGAACGCTGTCCTCTCGGTCAGCGGTATCGGTAAGACCTATGCGCAACCGGTGCTCACAGGCATCGAATTGACGCTGATGCGCGGTGAAGTACTGGCGCTGACCGGCGAGAATGGCGCCGGTAAAAGCACCTTGTCGAAGATTATTGGCGGACTGGTCACGCCGACCACCGGCCAGATGCAATTCCAGGGCAAGGACTATCGTCCGGGCAGTCGTACCCAGGCTGAAGAGCTCGGCGTGCGTATGGTCATGCAAGAACTCAATTTGTTGCCGACACTGTCAGTGGCGGAGAACCTGTTTCTCGACAATTTGCCGAGCAACGGTGGCTGGATCAGTCGCAAACAGCTGCGTAAAGCGGCTATCGAGGCGATGGCTCAGGTCGGTCTTGATGCGATCGACCCGGACACGTTGGTCGGCGAGTTGGGCATCGGGCATCAGCAGATGGTTGAAATCGCCCGCAACCTGATTGGCGATTGCCATGTGCTGATTCTTGACGAACCGACCGCGATGCTCACCGCGCGGGAAGTCGAAATGCTCTTCGAGCAAATCACCCGTTTGCAGGCGCGTGGCGTCTCTATCATCTACATCTCGCATCGCCTCGAAGAGCTGGCCAGAGTGGCACAGCGCATTGCCGTGCTGCGTGACGGCAATCTGGTCTGCGTCGAGCCGATAGCCAACTACAACAGCGAGCAACTGGTCACGTTGATGGTCGGTCGTGAGCTGGGCGAGCACATCGACATGGGGCCGCGCAATATTGACGCCCCGGCGTTGACGGTCAAGGGGTTGACTCGCTCCGATAAGGTACAGGACGTTTCGTTCGAAGTGCGCGCCGGGGAGATCTTCGGGATTTCCGGGCTGATCGGCGCCGGGCGTACAGAATTGCTGCGTTTGATTTTCGGGGCGGATGTCGCCGACAGCGGCACGATTGCACTCGGCTCGCCGGCGCAAGTGGTAAGTGTGCGTTCGCCTGTCGATGCAGTGCGTAATGGTATCGCGCTGATCACCGAAGACCGCAAGGGCGAGGGTTTGCTGCTTAGCCAGTCGATCAGCGCCAACATCGCCTTGGGCAACATGCCGGAAATTTCCAGTGGTGGTTTCGTCAACAATGGCGCTGAAATCTCTTTGGCGCAGCGCCAGATCGATGCCATGCGTATTCGCAGTTCGAGCCCCACACAGCTTGTGTCAGAACTGTCCGGTGGTAACCAGCAAAAGGTTGTGATCGGTCGCTGGCTGGAGCGTGATTGTTCGGTGCTGCTGTTCGATGAGCCAACCCGGGGTATCGACGTCGGCGCCAAGTTCGACATCTATGCCTTGCTCGGTGAGTTGACTCGTCAGGGCAAAGCGCTGGTGGTGGTGTCCAGTGACCTGCGTGAGCTGATGCTGATCTGCGATCGGATCGGCGTACTGTCGGCGGGGCGTCTGATCGAGACCTTCGAGCGCGACAGTTGGACCCAGGATGATTTGCTTGCCGCCGCGTTCGCCGGCTACCAAAAACGTGATGCGCGGCTCAACGAAGCCGCGCCTAGGGATCTCCCATGAAAACAGCATCTTCTGCCGGCAAACGTAGTGGCAACTTTTATGGGTTGGGCACTTATCTGGGGCTGGCCGGTGCTTTGCTGGCAATGGTCGCGCTGTTCTCGGTCTTGAGCAGCCACTTTCTGTCCTATAACACTTTCAGCACGCTGGCCAACCAGATCCCCGATCTGATGGTTCTGGCGGTCGGCATGACCTTTGTGCTGATCATCGGTGGCATCGACCTCTCGGTCGGTTCGGTGCTGGCGCTGGCGGCATCGACGGTCAGCGTCGCCATTCTTGGTTGGGGCTGGGGCGTGTTGCCAGCGGCGTTGCTCGGGATGGCGGTATCGGCGCTGGCTGGCACGATCACGGGTTCGATTACCGTAGCGTGGCGGATTCCGTCGTTCATTGTTTCCCTTGGCGTGCTGGAAATGGCTCGCGGGCTGGCCTATCAGATGACCGGGTCACGCACCGCCTATATTGGTGACGCTTTTTCCTGGTTGTCGAATCCGATCGCTTTCGGTATCTCGCCGTCATTCATCATCGCCTTGCTGGTGATTTTCATTGCGCAGGCCGTTTTGACTCGCACCGTATTCGGTCGCTATCTGATCGGCATCGGCACCAACGAAGAGGCTGTGCGGCTGGCGGGTATCAATCCGAAACCTTACAAGATCCTGGTGTTCAGTCTCATGGGGCTGCTGGCCGGTGTCGCCGCGCTGTTTCAGATTTCTCGCCTGGAGGCGGCTGATCCGAATGCCGGCTCCGGCCTTGAACTGCAAGTGATCGCTGCTGTTGTGATCGGCGGAACCAGTCTGATGGGTGGGCGTGGTTCGGTGATCAGCACTTTCTTCGGTGTATTGATCATCTCCGTACTTGCGGCGGGGCTGGCACAGATCGGTGCAACTGAGCCGACCAAACGCATCATTACCGGTGCGGTAATCGTCATCGCGGTCGTACTCGATACTTATCGCAGTCAACGCGCTAGTCGACGGGGCTGAGACATGGCAACGATCAAGGATGTGGCTGCCCTTGCAGGGATTTCCTACACGACCGTGTCGCATGTGGTGAATAACACCCGGCCGGTCAGTCAGGAGGTTCGGCTCAAGGTCGAGGCGGCAATCAAGAGCCTCGACTACGTACCCAGCGCAGTGGCGCGCTCATTGAAGGCCAAGACTACTGCAACCATTGGCTTGTTGGTGCCCAACAGTCTCAACCCGTACTTTGCTGAACTGGCACGGGGTATAGAAGATTACTGCGAGCGTAACGGCTACTGCGTCATCCTGTGCAATTCCGATGACAATCCGGAAAAACAACGCAGCTATTTGCGTGTGCTGCTGGAAAAGCGCATTGACGGTTTGATCGTTGCCTCGGCTGGCGGTGACAGTGGTTTGGCGCAGGGGCTGGCGGGTGTGAAAACGCCAATGGTCATCGTCGACCGTGGTCTGGATGGCGTGAACGCTGATCTGGTGCGTATCGATCATGAATACGGCGCTTACCTCGCTACCCGTCATCTGCTGGAATTGGGCCACCGCGACATCGCGACCATCGGCGGCCCGGCGAGCACTAGCGTGGCGCAGATGCGTCGTGCCGGATATTGCCGGGCGTTGAAAGAGGCCGGTATCGAGGTGCAAGAGGCGCGCATGCTGGAAAGTGACTTCACCAGCACCGGCGGCTACAACGCTGCGGCGATCCTCCTTGAGCGCAATCCGCCGAGCGCCATTTTTGCCGGTAACGACATGATCGGTATCGGTGTTTTGCGCGCGGCGGCAGAACGCAACGTGCGGGTGCCGACCGAACTGTCGGTGATTGGCTTCGACGATATTCAGATGAGCCGTTACGTGTACCCGGCGCTGACCACCGTCGGCCAGTCGATTCTGCAGTTGGGCGAAATGGCGGCTGAGGTGCTGCTGCGAAGGATTGCTACCCCGAATCTGGGCACTGATCAGCGGATCGTGACCCCGAGTATTGTTTTGCGCGAGTCGACTGCGCCGTTGTCCGGCGTGTTCACCGAATACCGCTGAAACCGAATTGACGAGTAGTGATGTATGCCAGCAAATGTAGTGGTAATAGGCAGCCTGAACATGGATCTGGTGACCCGGGCGCCTCGGCTGCCCCGGGGCGGTGAAACGCTGATCGGACATTCCTTCAAGACCGTGTCCGGCGGCAAGGGCGCCAATCAGGCCGTGGCTGCGGCGAGATTGGGTGCACAAGTGGCAATGGTTGGCTGTGTCGGTAATGACGACTATGGCGTGCAATTGCGTGACGCCTTGCTGGCCGAACAGATCGATTGTCAGGCGGTGAGCGTTGTCGAGGATTCAAGTGGTGTGGCGTTGATCGTAGTCGATGACAACAGTCAGAACGCCATTGTGATCGTTGCTGGAGCCAACGGCGCAATGACGCCAGCGGTGATCGATCGGTTTGATGCTGTAATGCAAGCGGCTGACGTTGTCATCTGCCAGCTTGAGATCCCGGATGCGACGGTCGGTCATGCGCTCAAGCGTGCGCGAGCGTTGGGCAAGACCGTTATTCTCAATCCAGCGCCGGCCAGTCGTCCTTTGCCGGCAGACTGGTTTGGGGCGATCGATTACCTGATTCCCAATGAGAGCGAAGCTGCCGCGTTGAGTGGCTTGCCGGTTGACTCGCTGGAAACCGCAGAACATGCGGCAAGTCACTTGATGGCAATGGGGGCGGGCAAAGTCATCATCACCCTGGGTGCCGAGGGGTCGTTATTCGCTAACGGTAAAGGTTTCGAACATTTCCCTGCGCCGAAAGTGAAAGCTGTCGACACCACGGCGGCGGGTGACACCTTCGTCGGTGGTTTTGCCGCCGCGCTGGCTGATGGCAAGTCCGAGGCCGAAGCGATTCGATACGGGCAAATTGCTGCGGCATTGTCGGTCACTCGGGCCGGCGCCCAGCCATCCATTCCAACAATGTCCGACGTACAGGCCTTTAAACCCGCATGAAAAAGACTCCTCTACTCAACGTCGCGCTGTCACGACTGATCGCGTCTCTGGGCCATGGCGACATGGTCGTGATTGGTGATGCCGGGCTGCCGGTGCCGCCGGGTGTTGAACTGATTGATCTGGCGCTGACCCACGGCGTTCCGGATTTCGTCAGCACCTTGAAGGTCGTGCTCAGTGAGATGCAGGTGGAAAGCCATGCGCTGGCCAAGGAAATCTTCGACAAGCAGCCGACTGCGCTGAACACGCTGGACGAGCTGAATGAAGAAGGCGCGCTGGGGCGTCGCGATCTGCTCAGTCACGAGCAATTCAAAGTACTTAGCCGACAGGCACGGGCGATTGTTCGTACGGGAGAATGTCAGCCGTACTGCAACATCGTGCTGGTCGCCGGAGTAACGTTCTAATTTTCGTTTTCACAAGCACAAGGAATGCGCCATGCAACGCTATGCTCAGAAACTGCATCAATTCATCCGGAGTCTGCTGCTTTTGTCCGTGATAACCGCAACCGGCGCTCAGGCGGCGGAAAAAATCGACCTGATCATCGACACCGATCCGGGCGCTGACGACGTGGTCGCGTTGCTGTTCGCTCTGGCTTCGCCGGACGAACTGAGTATTCGTGCGTTGACCACCGTGGCTGGCAATGTGCGACTCGACAAAACGTCGCGTAATGCGCGTCTGGCTCGCGAGTGGGCAGGGCGCGAGGAGGTGCCGGTTTACGCCGGTGCGCCGAAGCCACTGATGCGCACACCGATCTACGCCGAGAACATCCATGGCAAGGAAGGCCTGTCGGGTGTCAGCGTGCACGAACCGAAAAAAGGTCTGGCAGAAGGTAATGCGGTCAACTACCTGATCGACACCCTGAAAAAAGCCAAGCCACACAGCATCACTATCGCCATGCTCGGCCCGCAGACCAACCTCGCGCTGGCGCTGATCCAAGAGCCCGAAATTGTTCAGGGCATCAAGGAAGTGGTGGTGATGGGCGGTGCGCACTTCAATGGTGGCAACATCACCCCTGTGGCTGAATTCAATCTGTTTGCGGATCCGCAAGCGGCTGAAGTTGTGCTCAAAAGCGGCGTGAAACTGACCTATCTGCCACTGGACGTTACCCACAAGATTCTCACCAGTGACGCGCGCCTGAAGCAGATTGCTGCGCTCAACAATAATGCGAGCAAAATTGTTGGTGACATCCTCAACGAGTACATCAAAGGGGATATGGAACACTACGGCATTCCGGGCGGCCCGGTGCATGACGCCACTGTCGTGGCTTATCTGCTCAAACCGGAACTGTTCACCGGTCGTTCGGTGAATGTTGTGGTCGATAGCCGTGAAGGGCCGACTTTCGGTCAGACCATTGTCGACTGGTATGACGGCCTCAAGGCACCGAAGAACGCGTTCTGGGTCGAAAATGGCGATGCTCAGGGTTTCTTCGATCTGCTGACCGAGCGCCTGAAGCGCCTGAAGTAAATGATTGGCCCGCAGGTGCCAGCCTGCGGGTTTCTATTCCCTCTCGGCGTTTTCATGCTTGACCTGTTCGGTTGGGTAGCGCTCGAAAATCTGCTTGATGAATTGCTGGGCTGCTTCCGTTCCCAGTTCCTTGATCAATAGATCGATACCAATAAGCGCCAACTCTTCGGTGGTTCCCGGACTGTAAGAGCTATGTCCGTCTGCCCATTTGGCTTTGATATCGGCGTCGATGCTTACACTGGTCATGATCAGGCTCGAAAAGTCGGGAGGTCTGTGCGTCGAGTTAACCATTTTGTCGGGCGTTTGGCACTGCGACTTAGGCATGAGCGCAGCGCTATGCGACACTTGGTCTTTTCCGGCTTATCCAAGGATCGTGTTGTGCAGATCGATTTGAATACTCCTGATGGCCTCACGCTCGACGCTGTACGCCATTTGTTGGCATCGGCCAGCGATGATGAACACACGCAGTTGCGCGTGACCAAAGGCGGTATTGCCTACATCTCTTCGGGAGTAACTGGCGGGCAGGATATTGACGGCCTGCTGTTTCGACTTGAAACCTGGGCCAAGGGCTCGGGTTATGTGGGAAATATTGCGGCCAGCGACGAGGTGTGGGTGATGCAGATTTTCAATGCGCTCAAGGACAACTGGCCGAATCCGCCGTATGACTACATCGACGTCTACTGAGCTTCGTTAATATTAAGTCACGATTGATTGATGAGCAGGCTGAGCGTCGCTCAGGCACACTCGGCGTTTTCCTGTCGTGTGGCAGGGTGATGGCTGTTGTCATGAAACCAAACGCTGGATTGGCGGTCGCACGATCTCAGTTAACTATTTGAAAACAAGGAGGCTTCATGTCTTTGAAGTTCGCGTCACTGGGTGCACTTATGGCCGTTGCCCTGTTGGCCGGTTGCAGTACAACCTCCAGCGAGTCGGCAAAGGAGTCCGTGGAGACCGCAACCGGTCACAGCCGATGTGAAGCGACAGCGGCGGAGTTCGCCATTGGCAAGAAAGCTTCGCCAGAGTTGCTGGAGCAGGCCCGCGCCAAGGCAGGTGCGCAGAATGCGCGCTTCCTCAAACCCAATGACATGATTACGCTGGAATACCGCTCCGATCGGCTGAACCTGAACACCGACAGCAACCTGGTAATCACTCGCGTCAACTGCGGCTGATTACAAGCGGCTTTTGTTACAGGCATAAAAAACCCCGTCACATGGACGGGGTTTTTTTAGTGCGCCGAGAAATTACTCTGGGCGAACCTGTGCAGCTTGCATACCCTTTTGGCCTTTCTCAGCCACGAAGGAAACGGTCTGGCCTTCTTTATCGCTTTAGAAACCTTCGGAATCGATAGCATAGAATTGTAATAACAGGTCGTCACCGCCACCTTGAGGAGTGATGTAGCCGAAGCCTTTTTCATCGTTGAACCATTTAACGGTGCCGGTTTGGCGATTAGACATGGTGTATCTCCAAGAAACATATATTTTCAGTAGTGCTGTGCTGCTCAGGCCAACTGGGCACACCCGGGTATCATAGTCGAAATGTTCGCTTTGGTAGCCCCCTGGACGTGCTGTTTGCCAATAAGTCGTGATTTCTTTAGTGTCCTTTTCGGCTGAAAGCCCCGGTTTAAAAGGCTTTTCGCGGAAAGTAAAGACAATAAAAAAACCTGTAAAACCTGCAAAAAAACGTCTAAAAAGGCTCAGATTCAGCCTTTTTTGCCAGTGTTGAACCGAGTCGGAACGTTTTTTTACTTACTTTTTCGCCGGGGTATTGGCTTTGCATTTGGCAATCAGGCCGAGTGCTTTCTGTTGCAGTTCAGGGGTCGCCTTGTTGTCCATTAGTGCCTGAATGTCGCTCGCCGGGTACGACTTGATTGCATCAGCACCACAGGCACAGTGAGATTTGGCCGCAGCGGCGCCGATCTGTGGGGTGGCTGCCTCGGTGCACTGCTTCATGTACTTCTGACGCTCGCCCTTCGGCCAGTCAGCGTGAGCACTCAATGGCAGCAGCAAAACAATGGGGGCGACTACAGCGAATAAGGTATTCAGACGCATGCGAGGATGCTCCTTGTGGGTCAATGTCTTTTTATCTGAGGGCTGAAGGGCCTATCAAGTTCAGCACTCTGGCATAAATACAGACGATATGCCTTCTGATGAAACAGAGGCATAAGTGACCGCTCATCTGTGCTAGCATGCCTGGCTCAAGCGTTCTCAGGCTCCGGATGACCTTTAGTCCCGGCAGCGGTCAACGTGCGAATATCCTGATTTGAATCCCAGTCACTCTGGTTCGGTTTTCCGGTTGGCCGCAAGGCTCCTGCCGCTGTAAGGCAGGCGTTCGTCATTGAATGGCCTGGATCGGATCTTGTACTGGCTCATCCCAACCCACGTGACCTTTGGTAGGGGTCACCACTAGGAGAGGAGGCGCCATGCCAACTATTACTCTTCCCGACGGCAGTCAACGTTCATTCGATCATCCGGTTTCGGTAGCCGAAGTTGCCGCATCTATTGGTGCAGGTCTGGCCAAGGCGACTCTGGCCGGTAAGGTCAATGGTCAACTGGTCGACGCCAGCGATATCATCAGCAGCGACGCGACCCTGCAAATCATCACGCCTAAGGATGAAGAGGGGCTGGAGATCATTCGCCACTCTTGCGCCCACCTGGTTGGCCATGCGGTCAAGCAGTTGTACCCGACTGCCAAAATGGTGATCGGGCCAGTCATTGATGAAGGTTTCTACTACGACATCGCCTTCGAGCGTCCTTTTACTCCGGACGACATGGCCGCTATCGAACAGCGCATGCAGCAGCTGATCGAAAAAGATTACGACGTCATCAAGAAGGTCACTCCGCGTGCCGAAGTGATCGAAGTGTTCAAGGCTCGCGGCGAAGACTATAAGCTGCGTCTTGTCGAGGACATGCCGAACGAGCAGGCCATGGGCCTGTACTACCACGAAGAATACGTTGACATGTGCCGCGGTCCGCACGTGCCTAATACACGTTTCCTGAAGTCCTTCAAGCTGACCAAGCTGTCCGGTGCCTACTGGCGCGGCGATGCCAAGAACGAGCAATTGCAGCGCGTTTATGGCACCGCTTGGGCAGACAAGAAGCAACTGGCAGCTTACATTCAGCGTATCGAAGAAGCTGAAAAGCGCGATCATCGCAAGATCGGCAAGCGCTTGGGCCTGTTCCACACCCAGGAAGAAGCGCCGGGCATGGTGTTCTGGCACCCGAATGGCTGGACTCTGTACCAAGTACTTGAGCAGTACATGCGCAAGGTTCAGCGCGATAATGGCTATCTCGAGATCAAGACGCCGCAAGTGGTTGACCGTAGCCTGTGGGAGAAATCCGGGCATTGGGCCAACTACGCCGACAACATGTTCACTACGCAGTCGGAAAGCCGCGACTACGCTATCAAGCCGATGAATTGCCCCTGCCATGTGCAGGTGTTCAATCAGGGCCTGAAGAGCTACCGTGAACTGCCGATGCGTCTGGCCGAGTTCGGTGCCTGCCACCGTAACGAGCCGTCGGGTGCGCTACACGGCATTATGCGTGTGCGTGGGTTTACTCAGGACGATGCCCACATCTTCTGTACTGAAGAGCAGATGCAGGCCGAATCCGCAGCGTTCATCAAGCTGACCATGGATGTTTATCGTGACTTCGGCTTTACCGATGTTGAGATGAAACTGTCCACTCGTCCGGAAAAGCGCGTGGGCTCCGACGAACTGTGGGATCGCGCTGAAGCTGCGCTGGCTGCCGCCCTTGATTCTGCGGGCCTGCCGTACGATCTGCAGCCGGGTGAGGGGGCGTTCTATGGTCCCAAGATCGAGTTCTCGCTGAAAGATTGCCTCGGTCGCGTGTGGCAGTGTGGTACCTTACAGCTCGATTTCAACCTGCCTGTCCGTCTCGGCGCCGAATACGTCTCCGAAGACAACAGCCGCAAGCACCCGGTCATGTTGCACCGCGCGATCCTTGGTTCTTTTGAGCGTTTCGTCGGGATTTTGATCGAGCACTATGAAGGTGCGTTCCCTGCTTGGCTGGCGCCAACCCAGGCAGTGATCATGAATATCACTGATAAACAGGCGGATTTTGTTGCTGAAGTTGAAAAAACTCTCAACGAAAGCGGATTTCGTGCCAAGTCCGACTTGAGAAATGAAAAGATCGGCTTTAAAATCCGTGAGCATACTTTGCTCAAGGTTCCCTATCTTTTGGTTATCGGAGATAAGGAAGTCGAGATGCAGACTGTCGCTGTGCGTACTCGTGAAGGTGCTGACCTGGGCTCGATGCCCGTCGCCCAGTTCGCTGAGTTTCTCGCGCAAGCGGTTTCCCGGCGTGGTCGCCCAGATTCGGAGTAATTACTATTAAGCGTGAAATGAGACAAGATAAACGAGCTGCACCGAAAGCCCCGATCAACGAGAATATCTCGGCACGCGAGGTTCGGTTAATTGGGGCTGAAGGTGAACAGCTTGGGATTGTGTCAATTGAAGACGCGCTTCTTAAGGCTGAAGAGGCCAAACTGGATTTGGTGGAAATTTCCGCCGATGCAGCACCCCCTGTTTGCAAACTGATGGACTACGGCAAATCGATCTTCGAAAAGAAGAAGCAGGTTGGCGGGGGGGGCACATATAAGAAACAATTGTTTTTTTTTTTTATTGGAGTTTTGAGGGTTTTTTTTGGGGGGGGAGCAGGTCTAGTGGTTTTTTGTTTTTTTTGTGGG
>NZ_JBIUWM010000065.1:0-28816 GCF_044743445.1 Pseudomonas sp. NPDC087615
CCGATGGTAGTGTGGGGTTTCCCCATGTGAGAGTAGGTCATCGTCAAGATTAAATTCCGAAACCCCAATTGCGAAAGCAGTTGGGGTTTTGTTTTTTGGCTCGAAAAAGCATTCTAAAAGTAACTGTCCGGTCAGTACCTACTCCATAACCGTTCTCCAAATTAACCAAGACAGTGGACACCATTTTTTAATGGGCACTATCTTGGAGGTAGGGTGGCGTTCGGACGCTTACTTCGCTATCGCCACACTTTCTAACCGATATCCATAACCGTAAATTGTCAGCAGTTGCCAACCACGATCCGCTGTAAGTCCTAGCTTGTTGCGCAGGCGATAAATGTGGGTATCCAGAGGTCTCGACGAAGCCACTTCTTCATGGGGCCAGAAGCGCTCATAGAGATAGTCGCGTGATAACGGCCGACCGAGATTGCTGAACAGACAGCGCGCTAACCGATACTCGCGCTCCGTCATGATGATCGCCTTGCCTTCGCGGGTGACGCTCAGTTCGGCGTCATCGAAGGTCAAATCATTGAAGCAGCGGACTTCGGTAGCGGCAGTACGTTGCAGACTGTGTCGGCGCAGTACCGCAGCAACTCGAGCCTTCAGCTCGTTGGGCCGAAACGGTTTGCTGACATAGTCATCAGCTCCTGCATTCAATGCCTGAACGATATCGCTTTCGCCGTCGCGGCTGGTAAGCATGATCGCGGCCGGTGGCGCTTCCATGTGTTCGCGGGTCCAGCGTAAGAGGGCCAGGCCGGAGAGGTCGGGGAGTTGCCAGTCGAGGATTAGCAGGTCGAAGGTTTCCCGGCGCAACTGTCGCAGCAGGTCTTCGCCACGTTCGAAGCTGTGCAGTGACCATGGCTGATCTCCGGCGTCAGCCATTTGTTGCAGGGTTTGCTCGACCCGGCGCAGTTCGGCGGGCTCGTCGTCCAGTATCGCAACGCGCATACGCGGTTCTTCCTTGTTGCTGGGGCGGTGGGGTATCGACAATACCGGCTCGCCCATCGCTATGAAAGTAAGCGGCCGCCATTGGTCGACGTCCGCTATGATTCTTCGTTCTACGTATTCAGACCTGTGGCCCATGAAACCATTCACCCTCCCTCGCCCTTTCTCCCATGAATGATCGGCGTCGGTACGAAAGTCGTGAACCCAGCCAAGTGCAGCGACTGTTTCGACAGTTGGTACGCGAGTGGTTGTGGATAAGTCTAGTGCTGTTGCCGCTGACTGCGTTGCTGTCTTATCGCGCGCAGATCAACTTGCACGCTGCGTCACCCGGAGTGGGAGCGTTGCTGTCGGTGGGCATGGTGGCGTTTGTGTTGGGTTTGCTGCTTTGGCGTCCGCGATGGGCGCTTTGGATAACGCTGACAGGCATGGCGTGTGCGCTGACGACCAGTGCCGGGCTCGCTGAAATGCGTCGTTGGTGGTCGCCGACGCCTGCGGTACTGGGCATGTTGTTCGGCTATTTGATCTGGAACTGGCGACGTCTGAGTGTGGTGTTGACCTACTTCGGTTGGGAGTTGGCACGACTGGACAGCGAGCCGAAAGTCTTTCCCGAACGCCGCCGCACACAACTCACCGGCGCCGATCGATTACAGGGCCAGATCATGGCGCTTGAGCAAGCCATGAGCCGCACTCGTGATACTCGGCGTTTCATCGCTGACGGCCTGGAATACCTGCCGGTCGCGACACTGATCAGCGATCCAAAGGGGCAAATCCTGCTGGGCAACCGTAAGGCTCGGCATCTCTTCGAAGATCAACTGGTGGGCGCCGACATCCTCGTTCAACTGGCGCGCCTCGGTTATCCAGAGTTATCTACCGAGCCACACCCGCAGTTGTCCGCGCTGCCACTGTTGGAGTTCAGAGATCACAAGGAACGCAGCCTGCGCCTGGAACGTGCGGCACTGCTGCCGGTGGACGGTGACACGCCCATCGGCTGGCTGTTGAGCCTGACAGATCTGAGTGCTGAACGCGCTGCGGAAGAACAACGCGGGGTGTTGCTGCGCTTTCTCTCCCATGATCTGCGCGCTCCACACTCGGCGATTCTCGCGTTGCTCGACGTCCACCGTCATCAGGCCGGTGCTGACTCGCCGTTATTTGAACAGATTGAGCGTCAGGTCCGTCGTGCTCTGGATCTGACCGATGGCTTCGTGCTGCTGGCGCGCGCCGAATCCGAGGCCTATCAGTTTCAGCCAACGTTGTTCGCGATGTTAGTGCTCGACGTGCTGGATCAGGTCTTACCCATTGCCCAACAAAAACGCATCGAAGTGTTTCACGACATGGATGAGCAATCGCAGGAGCGGTTGATACAGGCCGACCAAGGGTTGCTGACCCGCGCCTTGTTCAACTTGCTGGAAAACGCGATCAAATACAGCCCGGCGGATAGCCGGATCGCGCTGCGTGTCAGTTGTGACGGTGAATGGCTGCAGTGTGAGTTGACCGATCAGGGCAAGGGCATTGCCGCGCAGGAACTGCCGGATCTGTTCAGCCAGTACCGGCGTTTTTCATCCGCCCAAGGCATTGATGGTGTAGGCCTGGGCCTGTCGATGGTCAAGGCTGTGGTCGATCACCATGGCGGCCGCATCGAGTGCCGCAGCGTGGTTGATCAGGGCACCACGTTCGTCCTTGAGTTGCCGCTGATACCCGAGTGAACAGGTACAAAAAAACCGGCTATATCAGCCGGTTTTTTTACATCCGAAAAAAACTTATGCACCATTTACGGTGTTTTATGAGCTTGAGAAATATATAAGTAAATCAATATCTTATATTGAATATTCAGGCTTTTTCAAAAGAATCGTGCACAGGTTATCCACAAAATCTCAGACAGCCACCTGATCGCTGGCGGCGGGTGCTTACGGGGCCGGTGGCAGTGAACCCATTTCGCGCTGGGTCTTCTCGTTCCACGCTTGCACACGGTCATTGAGTTCGGCGATGGCGCGAGGGCCAGTGCCTTCGGCGTACATCGGCTCGCCGATGACCACCGTGATCACACCAGCGTTTTTCCCCCAGCCAATTTTCGGCCAGAATTTTCCGGCATTGTGTGCAATCGGTAGCACCGGCAGTGCAGCATTCACCGCTAAAGCGCTGCCACTGCGGGAGAACTTGCCGACAGTGCCAAAAGGAACGCGTGTACCTTCAGGGAAGATCAGTACCCAGACATTGTCCTTGAGCAGTTCATCACCCTTGGCCGCGACTTGTTTGAGCGCCGCTTTTGGGTTGTCGCGATCAATCGCGATCGGCCGCAGCATCGCCATGGCCCAGCCGAAGAACGGCACGTAGAGCAATTCGCGCTTGAGCACTTGGCTCAAAGGCGAGAAATAAGCGGAGAGAAAGAACGTCTCCCAAGTGCTCTGGTGGTTCGATTGAATCACGCAGGGCTGGTCAGGCACGTTTTGCGCGCCTTTGACCTCGTAACGGATACCCAGAAACACCTTGGTTAACCACAAGGCGCAACGACACCAGTACACGTTGATAAAACGATACCGCGCCTTGAATGGCAGAAAGGGCGCGATGAAAAAGCTCAGGCTGCACCACAACAAGGAGGTGGTGCCCAGCAGCAGGTAAAAGAGGAATATTCTGAAGGCCCGCAGTATCGACATGGCGACGTTTACCGTTACGGGCAATGCCCGACTGTTCAAGCGCACTCCCGATCAATCCCTGGTCAGGAATTTCAGAAGTACTCTAGTTGTGGATAAGTTCTGCGGCAATCGCCGCTAGATCGTCAAAAATCAGAGTGCCAACCGGCAGGGTTTTGCCCTGAGTCTTTTCGCCTTTCCCGGTCTTTACCAAAACGGGTTGTGAATCGACGGCTTTGGCGGCCTCCAGGTCACCAAGGCTGTCACCGACGAACCAGACATGGGTCAGCTCGACGTTGTAATGCGCCGCGATGGTTTTCAACATCCCCGGTTTCGGCTTGCGGCAATCGCAGCCTTCATCCGGCCCATGCGGGCAATACACGATCAGCCCGACTTCACCGCCCTGCTCCGCCACCAACTTGCGCAGGTGCGCGTGCATGGCGTCGAGGGTGGCGAGGTCGTAGTAGCCGCGAGCAATGCCCGACTGGTTGGTGGCGACCGCCACCGTCCAGCCGGCCTTGCTCAACTGCGCAATCGCCTCGATCGAGCCGGGCAAAGGCATCCACTCCTCCACCGACTTGATGTAAGCGTCGGAGTCGTAATTGATCACTCCGTCACGATCGAGAATCAGCAGTTTCAACAGCAATTCCTCAACCCAGCAGCGAAATATCGGCCACGCCCAGGAACAGGCCACGCAGACGCGCCAGCAGCGCGTAACGGTTGGCCCGCACATTGGCGTCTTCGGCATTGACCATCACCGCGTCGAAGAACGCATCCACCGGCTCACGCAATGCCGCCAGGCGTGCCAGCGATTCGTTGTACTGACGCGCTGCGGCCATTGGCTGTACAGCCTGATCCGCTTGCTGGATCGCCGAATACAGCGAGAACTCGTTGGCATTGTCGAAGTACTTGGCCTGAACCTCGGTCGGTACAGCGCCTTCAAGCTTGCTCAGCAAGTTGGAAACACGCTTGTTCACCGCCGCCAGCGCTGCGGCCTCCGGCAATTTGCGGAAGGCTTGAACCGCTTGCACACGCTGGTCGAAGTCCAGCGCCGAACCTGGCTTCAGGGCACGTACCGACAGGTAGGTCGCCACATCCACGCCTTCGTCTTCGTAACGCGCACGCAGACGGTCGAAGATGAATTCCAGCACGGATTCGTTGAGGCCGGCAGCCTTGACCTTGGCACCGAACGCATTCACGGCGAAGGCCACGGCGTCGTTCAGGTCCAGATCCAGTTGTTTCTCAATCAGGATGCGCAGCACGCCGAGAGCCGCACGGCGCAGGGCGTACGGGTCTTTGCTGCCCGTTGGCAGCATGCCGATGCCGAAGATACCGACCAGAGTGTCGAGCTTGTCAGCGATAGCGACGGCTGCACCGGTCAGGGTCGCCGGCAGTTCAGCACCGGCACCGCGTGGCATGTACTGCTCGTTCAGCGCCAGCGCGACATCTTCCGGCTCGCCGTCATTGAGGGCGTAGTAGTAACCGGCGACACCTTGCATCTCCGGGAACTCGCCGACCATTTCGGTGGCCAGGTCGCACTTGGACAGCAAGCCTGCACGGGCAGCCCACGAAGCATTGCCACCGATGCGTGCGGCGATATAAGCCGCCAGTTTCGAAACGCGCTCGGCCTTGTCGTAAACGCTGCCGAGTTTTTCCTGGAACACCACGTTCTTCAGGCGATCATTGAAAACTTCGAGTTTCTGCTTCTTGTCTTGTTTGAAGAAGAACTCGGCGTCGGTCAGGCGTGGACGAACCACTTTCTCGTTACCGGCGATGATCTGCTGTGGGTCTTTGCTTTCGATGTTGGCGACAGTGATGAAGCGTGGCAGCAACTTGCCGTCGGCATCCAGCAGGCAGAAATACTTCTGGTTGTCCTGCATGGTGGTGATCAGTGCTTCCTGCGGCACGTCGAGGAAGCGTTCCTCGAACGAGCACACCAGCGGCACCGGCCATTCAACCAGTGCGGTCACTTCGTCGAGCAGCGCCGGCGGAACGATTGCCGTGCCTTCCTGACGGGTGGCCAGTTCTTCGGTGCGCTTGCTGATGATCTCGCGACGCTCGTTGGCATCGGCCAACACATAAGCGGCACGCAGGTCGGCCAGGTAGCTCGACGGCGAGCCGATGCGAACGCTTTGCGGGTGGTGGAAGCGGTGACCACGAGAGTCACGGCCAGCCTTCTGCGCGAGGATCGTGCAGTCGATGACCTGGTCACCGAGCAGCATCACCAGCCATTGGGTCGGACGCACGAATTCTTCCTTGCGCGCACCCCAACGCATGCGTTTCGGGATCGGCAGGTCGTTCAGAGAGTCTTCGACGATGGTCGGCAGCAGGCTCGACGTCGGCTTTCCGGCGATGTTCTGGCTGTAGCGCAGTTTCGGACCGCTCTGGTCGATTTCGCTCAGATCGACGCCGCACTTCTTGGCAAAACCCAGGGCTGCTTGCGTCGGATTGCCTTCAGCATCGAATGCGGCCTGACGTGGCGGGCCGTCCAGGTTGATGCTGCGATCCGGCTGCTGAGTCGCCAGTGCGGTGATCAGTACTGCCAGACGACGCGGCGCGGCGTAGACGGTTTTCGTCTCGTAGCTCAGGCCAGCGGCTTGCAGGCCCTTGTCGATACCGGCGAGAAACGCGTCGGCCAAAGTGTTCAGGGCTTTGGGTGGCAGTTCTTCGGTGCCCAGTTCAACCAGAAAATCTTGCGCACTCATTGTGCAGCCTCCAGCTTGGCCAGTACTTCGTCACGCAGGTCCGGGGTCGCCATCGGGAAGCCCAGCTTGGCGCGAGCCAGCAGGTAGGCTTGCGCAACGGAACGCGCCAAGGTGCGCACGCGCAGAATGTATTGCTGACGCGCGGTCACCGAGATCGCCCGGCGCGCGTCCAGCAGGTTGAAGGTGTGCGAGGCCTTCAACACCATTTCGTAGCTCGGCAACGGCAGCGGCTGGTCGAGTTCGATCAGGCGCTTGGCTTCGCCTTCATAGAAGTCGAAAAGTTCGAACAGCTTGTCGACGTTGGCGTGTTCGAAGTTGTAAGTGGATTGCTCCACTTCGTTCTGGTGGAACACGTCGCCGTAGGTCACTTTGCCCATCGGGCCGTCAGCCCAGACCAGGTCGTAGACCGAGTCCACGCCTTGCAGGTACATGGCCAGACGTTCCAGACCGTAGGTGATCTCGCCGGTCACCGGGTAGCACTCGATGCCGCCCGCTTGCTGGAAGTACGTGAACTGAGTGACTTCCATACCGTTGAGCCAGACTTCCCAGCCCAGACCCCAGGCGCCGAGGGTCGGCGATTCCCAGTTGTCTTCGACAAAGCGAATGTCGTGGACCAGTGGGTCCAGGCCGACATGCTTGAGGGAGCCCAGGTACAGCTCCTGGAAGTTGTCCGGGTTCGGCTTCAGAACAACCTGAAACTGATAGTAGTGCTGCAGACGGTTCGGGTTTTCGCCGTAGCGGCCGTCAGTTGGACGGCGGCTTGGCTGCACGTAGGCGGCGTTCCAGGTTTCCGGGCCGATGGCGCGCAGGAACGTCGCGGTGTGGAAAGTGCCGGCGCCTACTTCCATATCGTAGGGCTGAAGTACCACACAACCTTGCTCGGCCCAGTATTGCTGGAGCGCGAGGATCAAGTCTTGGAAGGTACGCACGGCTGGCGTAGGCTGGCTCACGAAATTCACCTGTTTCTTGGGCTGCGATTTAAAGAGCGGGAGTATACCCGATTCGTTGCTGCGCACGCCCCCTGGAGCCTTATGCCACGCTGCTTTTGGTGTACCGAAGATCCGCTGTACATGGCTTATCACGATCAGGAGTGGGGCACGCCGCTACGCGATGCGCAGGGTTTGTTCGAGTTGCTTTTGCTCGAAGGGTTCCAGGCCGGGCTTTCCTGGATCACCGTACTGCGCAAACGCGAGCGTTATCGCGAGGTGTTGTTCGGCTTCGACGTCCAGCGCGTGGCGCAGATGACTGACGCCGAAATCGACGAATTGATGCTCGATCCGGGGATTATCCGCAACCGCCTCAAACTCAATGCTGCGCGGCGCAATGCCCAGGCGTGGCTGGCGCTTGAGGACCCGGTGGGCTTTCTCTGGTCGTTCGTTGGCGACCAATCGATCATCAATCATTTCAAGGATCGCAGCGAAGTCCCGGCGATTACCCCCGAAGCGCTGGCGATGAGCAAAGGCCTGAAAAAGGCCGGGTTCACGTTCGTCGGCCCGACCATTTGCTATGCATTGATGCAGGCCTCGGGCATGGTCATGGATCACACTCGGGACTGCGACCGCTACGCGCAGCTCGTCAACGGCGGTTAGAATGGCCGCCTCGCGCACAGCACAAGATCAGGAGTGACCTGTGGAAAAGTTTAAAGGCGCCTTGCTGGTAGGCGCTCTGCGGCTGTTTGCCCTGCTGCCATGGCGGGCAGTGCAGGCCGTGGGTTCGGCGATCGGCTGGATCATGTGGAAAACCCCCAACCGTTCACGCGACGTGGTGCGGATCAACCTCGCCAAGTGTTTTCCACAGATGGACCCGGCCGAGCGTGAACGCCTGGTCGGCCAGAGCCTGAAAGACATTGGCAAGTCTCTGACCGAAAGCGCCTGCGCTTGGATCTGGCCAGCCCAGCGTTCTATTGATCTGGTGCGCGAAGTCGAAGGCCTCGACATCCTCAAGGATGCACTGGCCTCGGGCAAAGGCGTGGTCGGCATCACCAGTCACCTGGGCAACTGGGAAGTGCTCAACCACTTCTATTGCAGCCAGTGCAAACCGATCATTTTCTATCGCCCGCCCAAGCTCAAGGCTGTGGATCAATTGCTGCGCAAACAGCGCGTGCAGTTGGGCAACAAAGTCGCCGCTTCCACCAAAGAAGGCATCCTCAGTGTCATCAAGGAAGTGCGCAGAGGTGGTGCGGTGGGCATTCCGGCCGACCCGGAACCGGCCGAATCCGCCGGGATCTTCGTGCCGTTCTTCGCCACTCAGGCGCTGACCAGCAAATTCGTACCGAACATGCTCGCTGGCGGCAAAGCGGTTGGCGTGTTCCTGCATGCACTGCGTCTGCCCGATGGTTCCGGCTACAAAGTGATCCTCGAAGCCGCGCCCGACGCCATGTACAGCACCGATACCGAGACGTCCTGCGCGGCCATGAGCCAAGTGGTCGAGCGTTATGTGGCGGCGTATCCGAGCCAGTACATGTGGAGCATGAAGCGTTTCAAGAAACGTCCACCGGGCGAGGAGCGCTGGTACTGAGGCGTTGGAGATCATGATTGGCATGATCTGTGGATAACTTAACCTTCAGGGTTATCCACAACCGTTCATTCAAGGGCGCAGCAGATGTCCGAACACCGCAAATCGTTTCGCATCAAAATCAGTCACGACAGTTTTGGCGAATGCCTTGGGCAAACGCGCAACCTGTCGCCTACCGGGGTGTATGTCCAGCATCCGCGTTTGGCGTCATTGCCCAAAGGCGCGGTGGTTTACGGGCAGGTGCAGGATTTACCCACAGGCGCGCCGCGCGTGCGGATGGAAGTGGTGACGGTGGATGCCGACGGGATCGGCCTGCGCTATCTGTAGATCATTGCGCCTGACGATCGAGCTTCTTCAGAAAAACCGTCATTTCCTTCTCGGCTTGCTTGTCGCCATGGGCGCGGGCCGCTTCCAGACCGTGCTCCCACGCCTGCCGTGCGGCGGCGCTATCGCCCAACGCCAGTTGCGCCTTGCCCAACAGTTTCCACGCCGCCGAATATTTCGGATCGAAACCGACACAGCGCTCAAAGTGCTCGGCAGCCTTGGCGTTCTCTCCCAGATCCAAGTAGCCCTTACCCAAGCCAAAGCGCAGCAGGGCGTTATCCACACCCTTGGCGAGCATTTTTTCCAGGGATTCGAGCATTTGTGGATTCCTTTCTGTGGAGTGTCAGGAGTTGATGGGGGGTAGTGAGGCCTATTCGCGAGCAAGCCCGCTCCCACAATTGGAACGCATTCCCCTGTGGGAGCGGGCTTGCCCGGGAAGAGGCCAGTGCTGTCACCGCAACACTCAGAAAAAGCTCAACCCCACATGGAACAACTTCTCCACATCCCGGATATGTTTTTTATCCACAAGGAACAGAATCACATGGTCACCCGCTTCGATCACGGTGTCGTCGTGGGCGATGATCACTTGTTCATTGCGGATGACGGCGCCAATGGTGGTGCCCGGTGGCAGGCCGATTTTATCGATGGGCTTGCCGATCACTTTGCTCGACTTGGCATCACCGTGGGCGATTGCTTCGATCGCTTCCGCAGCTCCCCGTCGCAATGAGTGCACGCTGACGATATCGCCACGGCGTACGTGGGCCAGCAAGGTGCCGATGGTCGCCAGTTGCGGGCTGATGGCGATGTCGATGTCGCCGCCCTGGATCAGGTCGACGTAAGCCGGGTTGTTGATGATCGTCATCACTTTCTTCGCCCCCAGCCGTTTGGCCAGCAGCGACGACATGATGTTGGCTTCGTCATCGTTGGTCAGGGCGAGGAAGATATCCGCGTCGGCGATGTTCTCTTCCAGCAGCAAGTCGCGGTCCGACGCGCTGCCCTGCAGCACCACGGTGCTGTCGAGGGTGTCGGAGAGATAGCGGCAGCGTGCCGGGCTCATCTCGATGATCTTCACCTGATAACGGCTTTCGATGGCCTCGGCCAAGCGTTCGCCGATCTGCCCGCCACCGGCGATGACGATGCGTTTGTAGGTTTCGTCGAGACGGCGCATTTCACTCATCACCGCGCGAATATCCTCACGCGCAGCGATGAAGAAGACTTCGTCATCGGCTTCGATCACCGTGTCGCCCTGGGGCAGGATCGGCCGGTCGCGGCGGAAAATCGCCGCCACGCGGGTCTCGACATTCGGCATGTGTTCGCGCAATTGGCGCAGTTGCTGACCCACCAGCGGCCCGCCGTAATAGGCACGCACGGCCACCAGTTGCGCCTTGCCTTCGGCGAAGTCGATCACCTGCAAGGCGCCGGGATGCTGGATCAGGCGCTTGATGTAATTGGTGACGACTTGCTCGGGGCTGATCAGCACGTCGACCGGAATCGCTTCGTTCTGGAACAGCTGTTCCTCGCGGGCCAGGTAAGACGCTTCGCGCACCCGGGCGATTTTGGTCGGGGTGTGGAACAGCGTGTGGGCGACCTGGCAGGCAACCATGTTGGTTTCGTCGCTGTTGGTCACCGCTACCAACATGTCGGCGTCGTCGGCGCCGGCCTGACGCAGCACCGACGGCAGCGAGCCACGGCCCTGAATAGTACGGATGTCGAGGCGGTCGCCGAGGTCGCGCAGGCGCTCGCCGTCCGTGTCGACCACCGTGATGTCGTTGGCCTCGCTGGCCAAATGTTCAGCCAGCGAACCGCCGACCTGTCCTGCACCGAGGATGATGATTTTCATCCAGTCACTCCGTTGAATCCGTTTAGCCGCGAGATGCAGCGATCTTGATCAGCTTGGCGTAATAGAACCCGTCATGGCCACCCTGCTGGGCCAGCAATTGGCGACCATGGGGCTGCTTGATCCCGGCCGTAGTTGCCAGATCCAGTTCCCGTGCGCCCGCCGTGCGTTCGAGGAACGCGGCAATCACTTCGGTGTTCTCGGTCGGCAAAGTCGAGCAAGTGGCGTAGAGCACAATGCCGCCTACTTCGAGGGTTTTCCACATCGCGTCGAGCAACTCGCCTTGCAGTTGCGCCAGAGCCGCGATGTCGTCGGCCTGGCGGGTCAGTTTGATGTCCGGATGGCGGCGGATGACGCCTGTGGCCGAGCACGGTGCGTCGAGCAGGATGCGCTGGAACGGTTTGCCGTCCCACCATACCGCCGTTTCGCGACCGTCGGCGGCGATCAGTTCGGCGCTCAGCCCCAAACGTTCAAGGTTCTCTCTGACTCGCACCAGGCGCTTGGCTTCCAGATCCACCGCCACCACGCCAGCCAGCGCGGGTTCGGCCTCAAGGATGTGGCAGGTCTTGCCTCCCGGGGCGCAGCAGGCATCGAGCACCCGCTGGCCCGGAGCGAGGTCGAGCAAGTCGGCGGCCAGTTGCGCCGCTTCGTCCTGCACGCTGATCCAGCCATCGGCAAAACCCGGCAGGCTGCGCACATCGGCCGCGGCTTCGAGGACGATGCCGTCGAGGCTGTAAACGCACGGTGTCGCCGCGATACCGGCCTCAGTCAGCAATCCCAGGTAGGCGTCGCGACTGTGATGACGGCGATTGACCCGCAGAATCATCGGAGGATGCGCGTTGTTGGCTTCGCAGATCGCTTCCCACTGCTCGGGCCAGAAAGCTTTCAGGGATTTTTGCAGCCAGCGGGGGTGGGCGGTACGCACCACCGGATCACGCTCCAGCTCGGCGAAAATCGTTTCGCTCTCGCGTTGCGCGTTACGCAGCACAGCATTGAGCAAACCTTTGGCCCAAGGCTTTTTCAGCTTGTCGGCGCACCCCACCGTTTCACCGATGGCGGCGTGGGCCGGCACACGGGTGTAGAGCAGTTGGTAGAGCCCGACCAGCAGCAACGCCTCGACATCGGCATCGGCGGCCTTGAAGGGCTTCTGTAGCAGTTTCTCCGCCAGTGCCGACAAGCGTGGCTGCCAGCGCGCTGTGCCGAACGCCAGATCCTGAGTGAAGCCGCGATCGCGATCCTCGACCTTGTCCAGTTGCGTCGGCAAGGAACTGTTCAGCGAGGCTTTGCCACTCAGTACAGCGGCGAGTGCCTTGGCGGCGGCCAGACGCGGGTTCATTGCGCGGCCACCGCAGCACCCAGCACGGTGCCGACGGCGAATTTCTCACGACGGCTGTTAAACAGGTCGCTGAAGTTCAGCGCCTTGCCGCCGGGCAATTGCAGACGGGTCAGGCACAGTGCCTGTGCGCCGCACGCGACGATCAAGCCGTCCTTGCTGGCGCTGAGGATGGTGCCCGGTGCGCCGTTGCCTTCGGCGAGCGTCGCCGCCAGCACTTTCAGCGCTTCACCGTTGAGGGTGCTGTGGGTGATCGGCCATGGATTGAAGGCGCGGACCAGACGCTCCAGCTCAACGGCCGGGCGGCTCCAGTCGATGCGTGCTTCGTCCTTGTTCAGTTTGTGCGCGTAGGTGGCGAGGTCATCGTTCTGCACTTCGCCTTCCAGCGTCCCGGCAGCGAGGCCGGCAATCGCCTGCACCACGGCCGGTGGGCCCAGCTCGGCGAGACGGTCGTGGAGGCTGCCGCCAGTGTCGCCGGCGCTGATCGGCGTGACGACCTTGAGCAGCATCGGCCCGGTGTCGAGACCCGCCTCCATGCGCATCACGGTCACGCCACTTTCGGCATCACCCGCTTCGACGGCGCGCTGAATCGGCGCCGCACCGCGCCAGCGAGGCAGCAAGGAGGCGTGGCTGTTGATGCAGCCCAGGCGCGGAATATCCAGCACCACTTGCGGCAGGATCAGGCCGTAGGCGACCACCACCATCAAGTCCGGCTTCAGCGCGGCGAGTTCAGCCTGAGCGTCAGCGTTGCGCAAAGTCGGCGGCTGCAACACCTGGATATTATTTTCCAGCGCTAGCTGTTTAACCGGGCTCGGCATCAGTTTTTGCCCGCGACCGGCCGGACGATCCGGTTGGGTGTAGACCGCAACGATCTCGTAAGGGCTGCTCAGCAAGGCCTTGAGGTGTTCAGCGGCGAATTCCGGGGTACCGGCAAAAACGATGCGCAGTGGCTCAGTCATGGAAGGAGTCTCATAAAAAGAAAAAGGCTTGCCGCAGCAAGCCTTTGAAGAGGGGCATCAAGCGTTCTGGCGATGCTGCTTTTCCAGTTTCTTCTTGATCCGGTCGCGTTTGAGCGTGGACAGGTAATCGACGAACAATTTGCCGTTGAGGTGGTCGCATTCGTGCTGGATACACACGGCGAGCAGGCCTTCGGCGATCAGTTCGTAAGGCTTGCCGTCACGGTCCAGCGCCTTGATCCTGACCTTCTGCGGGCGGTCGACGTTTTCGTAGAAACCCGGCACCGAGAGGCAGCCTTCCTGATACTGATCCATTTCTTCGGTCAGCGATTCGAACTCGGGATTGATGAATACCCGTGGTTCGGTGCGGTCTTCTGAAAGGTCCATCACAACGATACGTTGGTGCACGTTGACCTGGGTCGCGGCGAGGCCGATGCCCGGCGCTTCATACATTGTTTCAAACATGTCATCGACCAACTGACGCACTTCGTCGTCCACTACGGCCACAGGCTTGGCGATAGTACGCAGACGCGGGTCCGGAAATTCGAGGATGTTTAAAATGGCCATAGGCTGATTGCTGCACGTATTGAGTAAAGTCGGGTCGATGGCCTGGCAGGTCCGAAGATGCAGGCTACCGTTGTGAAGCGTAGCTGCTGCAATTGCAGGAGCGAGCCACGGGGGCTCTGACGATTCACGCGAACGCACATGATAAAGGGATTCGCTGCATGAGGAAAACACTACTCGCCCTGCTGCTTCTGGCTTCGGCCGGCGTGGCGTACGGGCAAGTGCAACTCAGGGATGGTTTTCCACAGCAATACACGGTGGTTTCGGGGGATACGCTCTGGGACATTTCCGGCAAATACCTGCGCGAGCCCTGGCAGTGGCCACAGCTGTGGCGGGCCAACCCGCAGATCGAAAACCCCAACCTGATCTACCCCGGCGACACGCTGACGCTCAGTTATATCGATGGTCAGCCGCGCCTGACCCTCAATCGCGGCGAGTCGCGTGGCACGATCAAGCTGTCGCCACGAATTCGCACCAGCCCGGTGGCCGAGGCGATTCCGAGCATCCCACTGAAATCGATCAACAGTTTTCTGCTGAGCAACCGCATCGTCGACAAGGTCGAGGACTTCGACAAGGCGCCGTACATCGTCGCCGGCGATGCCGAACGGGTGCTCAGCGGCACCGGCGACCGCATCTTCGCGCGTGGCCATTTCGACCCGAACCAGCCGGTTTACGGGATTTTCCGCCAGGGCAAGGTCTACACCGATCCGCAGACCAAGGAGTTTCTGGGGATCAACGCCGACGACATCGGTGGCGGTGAGATCGTGGCCACCGAAGGCGACGTCGCCACCCTCGCCCTGCAACGCACCACCCAGGAAGTGCGCCTCGGCGACCGTTTGTTCAGCGGCGAAGAGCGTTCGATCAACTCAACCTTCATGCCCAGCGCACCGGCCAGCAACATCAACGGGGTGATCATCGACGTGCCACGCGGCGTCACCCAGATCGGCGTGATGGACGTGGTCACCCTGAACAAGGGCAAACGCGACGGTTTGGCCGAAGGCAATGTGCTGGTGGTGATGAAAACCGGGGAAACCGTGCGTGACCGCATCACCGGCCAACCCTTGAAAATTCCCGACGAACGCGCCGGATTGCTGATGGTGTTCCGCACCTACGAAAAGCTCAGCTACGGCCTCGTGCTCAACGCATCGCGCTCGCTGGCGGTGCTCGACAAGGTGCGCAATCCGTAAGCGTGCTCAACAAGTTACCAACAGAGTTATCCACAGCTTGTTCCGAATGGTTCGGGGCTTATAACGATCAAGGATGATCCATGATGATGTCTGTCTGTACGCCCGTTTCCCCGGCGGAACTGGAAGCGCGCCTGCGCCTGCACCGCTTGCCGGAAATCGGCCCGAAGCGGTTTGCCAAATTGCTCGAAGCCTTCGGCTCGGCTTCCAAAGCCATCAGCGCCCCGGCCAGTGCCTGGCGCTCGCTGGGTTTGCCAGCGGCATGCGCTGACGCGCGGCGCTGTCCTGAAGTGCGCGATGGCGCCAGTCATGCCATGCGCTGGCTAGAGCGCCCAGGTCAGCATTTGCTGATGTGGGATCAGCCGGATTACCCGGCCTTGCTGGCGCAGATTCCTGATCCGCCACCGCTGCTGTTCGTGGCTGGTGATCCGCTTATTCTGGAGAAACCGCAACTGGCGATGGTGGGCAGTCGACGCGCTTCGCGTCCGGGTATGGACACGGCGGCGGCGTTTTCCCGCAGTCTCGCCGGGGCCGGTTTTGTCATCAACAGTGGCTTGGCGTTGGGTATTGATGCCGCCGCGCATCAAGCGGCACTGGACGTGGGAGGGCAGACGGTCGGCGTGCTCGGCACGGGTCTGGAAAATTTTTATCCACAGCGCAATCGGCGACTGGCTGACGCAATGATTGCCTCGGGCAGCGCGGTGCTTTCGGAGTTCCCACTGGACGCCGGACCGAGCGCGAGCAACTTCCCGCGACGTAACCGGATCATAAGTGGCTTGTCCCTTGGTGTATTGGTGGTGGAGGCAAGTGTCGCCAGTGGTTCGTTGATCACCGCGCGGCTGGCGGCGGAGCAGGGGCGAGAGGTTTACGCCATTCCTGGCTCCATTCATCACCCCGGTGCGCGGGGTTGTCACCAGTTGATCCGCGATGGCGCGGTGCTGGTGGAAACCATCGAACATATTCTTGAAGCGCTGCGTGGCTGGCAGCATCTACCGATATCCACCGACACCCCGAAAACCGATCACCCACTGCTGCGCCTGCTCCACGCGGCGCCACACACCAGTGAAGCCTTGGTCGATAGCAGCGGCTGGGCTTTGCCCAAAGTGCTGGCGGCACTGACCGAACTGGAAATGGACGGCCGTGCAGTGTGTGAAAACGGTCGCTGGTTGGCGAGGACACGCTAGGTTTTACAGGGAAGATCGGTAAACTGCGCGAAACCTGTTTGCGGAGAGTTTTTCATGGTCAACAGTTGGCGTGTGCAACAAGCCGCACGAGAGATTCGTGCCGGGGCGGTGATTGCCTATCCAACCGAAGCCGTCTGGGGACTGGGTTGCGACCCGTGGAACGAAGAGGCGGTGGATCGGTTGCTGGCGATCAAGAATCGTTCGGTCGACAAGGGCCTGATTCTGGTCGCCGACAACATCCGCCAGTTCGACTTTCTGTTCGAAGACTTCCCGCAGGAGTGGATCGACCGCATGGCCAGCACCTGGCCAGGGCCGAACACTTGGCTGGTGCCGCACCAGAACCTGCTGCCTGAGTGGGTTACGGGTGTACACGACACCGTGGCGTTGCGGGTCAGCGATCATCCGCAGGTGCGCGACTTGTGCTCGATGGTCGGGCCGCTGATTTCGACCTCGGCCAACCCACAAGGGCGTCCGGCGGCGCGCACGAGGTTGCGGGTCGAACAGTATTTTCGTGGGCAGATCGATCTGGTGCTGGGCGGGGAACTGGGTGGGCGCAAGAACCCGAGCCTGATTCGCGATCTGGCCACCGGCAACGTCGTGCGCCCGGCCTGAAGACCGAGCTGCGCTCCTTCGCGAGCAAGCCCGCGCCCACAGGTTATCGGTGATCTCTGTGGGCGTGGGCTTGCTCGCGAAGGGGCCGGTCAAGGCAACAGGATTGTTGACCCCGTCGTGCGCCGTGCCGACAACTCGGTTTGGGCTTTAGCCGCATCCGCCAGTGAATACCGCTGACTGATAGCCACGTTGAGCTTGCCGCTGATGATCATCTCGAACAGCTCATCGGCCATGCGTTGCAGGTTCTCGGCATTGTTGGCGTAGGTCGCCAGGGTCGGCCGGGTCACGTACAACGAACCTTTCGCTGCAAGAATCCCCAGATTGACACCGTCGACTGCACCGGACGCGTTGCCGAAGCTGACCACCAGCCCTCGCGGCGACACGCTGTCGAGCGAGGTCAGCCAGGTGTCCTTGCCGACGCCGTCATACACCACCGGGACTTTCTTGCCGTCGGTCAACTCCAGCACGCGCTGCGCGACGTTTTCGTGGCTGTAGTCGATGGTCGCCCAAGCGCCGTTGGCTTTGGCCAGGTCGGCTTTCTCTTTGGAACTGACGGTGCCGATCAGTTTGACGTCCAACGCCTTCGCCCATTGGCAGGCCAGCGAACCGACGCCGCCAGCAGCGGCGTGGAACAGAATGGTTTCGCCCCCCTTGAGCTCAAAAGTCTGGCGCAGGAGGTACTGCACGGTCAGGCCCTTGAGCATGACCCCGGCAGCGGTTTCGAAACTGATTGCGTCTGGCAGGTGCACCAGATTGGCTTCGGGCAGAACGTGCAGTTCGCTGTAGGCACCCAACGGGCCGCTGCCATACGCCACGCGGTCACCGACCTTGAACCGGGTGACCTCGCTGCCCACGGCATCGACGATGCCCGCACCTTCCGCGCCCAGACCGGACGGCAAGGCCGGCGGTGCGTAAAGACCGCTGCGAAAGTAGGTGTCGATGAAGTTCAGGCCGATGGCTTTGTTGCTCACGCGAACCTGCTGCGGGCCAGGCTCCGCAGGCTGGTAGTCAATATATTCGAGGACTTCGGGACCGCCGTGGGCGCGGAACTGGATACGCTTTGCCATCTGCCTGCTCTCCTTGGGTCTTTTGTGAGGTCCCTATCCAACTCCCATGCTTGATCTTCGTCAACTGCGGTGCGCCGGTTTGCGGTGGTATGCTACGCGCCCATTTGCGTCGACCCCCGCCTGCGGGGCGCCGCGTAGTGATGCCCGATTCAAGGTGAAGCCATGACGACCCGCACCGACGCCGTAAAGGCCTATCTGCTCGACCTGCAAGACCGTATCTGCGCCGCGCTGGAAATCGAGGACGGCGGCACGCGCTTCGTCGAAGACGCCTGGGCCCGACCTGCTGGCGGTGGCGGTCGCACCCGCGTGATCGAAAACGGCACGCTGATCGAGAAGGGCGGCGTCAACTTTTCCCATGTCTTTGGCAGCGGTCTGCCGCCGTCGGCCAGCGCCCATCGGCCGGAGCTGGCCGGTCGCGGTTTTGAAGCCCTCGGCGTATCGCTGGTGATTCATCCGCACAACCCGCATGTGCCGACGTCGCACGCCAACGTGCGCTTTTTCATCGCCGAGAAGGAAGGTGAGGAGCCGGTCTGGTGGTTCGGCGGCGGCTTTGACCTGACCCCGTATTACGGCAACGAAGAAGACTGCATCCATTGGCACCGCGTCGCCGAGCAGGCCTGCGCGCCGTTCGGTGCGGACGTCTACCCGCGTTACAAGGCTTGGTGCGACACCTACTTTCACATCAAGCATCGCCACGAACCGCGCGGCATCGGCGGCCTGTTCTTCGATGACCTGAACGAGTGGGACTTCGACACCAGTTTCGCCTTCATGCGTGCCATCGGTGACGCTTACATCGATGCCTATCTGCCCATCGTGCAGCGGCGCAAACACGATGCGTTCACCGCCCAGCAGCGTGAGTTCCAGGAATTCCGCCGTGGCCGCTACGTCGAGTTCAACCTGGTTTACGACCGTGGCACGCTGTTCGGCCTGCAATCGGGCGGGCGTACCGAGTCGATCCTTATGTCGCTGCCGCCGCAAGTGCGCTGGGGCTATGACTGGAAAGCCGAGCCCGGCAGCGAAGAAGCACGCCTGACCGAGTACTTCCTGCAAGACCGCGACTGGCTCGCCCAGGCCTGAGGACATCTGATGGATCGTTACGTCGTTTTCGGTAACCCGATCGGCCACAGCAAGTCGCCGATGATTCACAAGCTGTTCGCCGAACAGACCGGGCAGAGCCTCGACTACAGCACCTTGCTGGCGCCCCTCGACGATTTTTCCGGTTGCGCCACGGCGTTTTTCCAGGAAGGTCGCGGCGCCAACGTCACCGTGCCATTCAAGGAAGACGCCTATCGTCTGGCCAACAGCCTGACCGCTCGTGCACAACGTGCTGGCGCGGTGAACACCTTGAGCAAACTGGCTGACGGCTCGCTGCTGGGCGACAACACCGACGGCGCCGGACTGGTGCGTGATCTGACGGTGAACGCCGGATTCAGCCTGACCGGCAAACGCATCCTGCTGCTCGGCGCCGGTGGCGCCGTGCGTGGGGCGCTGGAGCCGTTGCTGGCGGAGCAACCGGCGTCGGTGATCATCGCCAACCGCACGGTGGACAAGGCCGAATGGCTGGCCGAGTTGTTCTGCGATCTGGGGCCGGTATCGGCCAGCGGTTTCGACTGGTTGCAGGAGCCGGTGGACATGATCATCAACGCCACCTCCGCCAGCCTCTCCGGTGAAGTACCGCCAATTGCGCCGAGCCTGATAGAGCCGGGCAAGACCCTGTGCTACGACATGATGTACGGCAAGGAGCCGACCGCGTTCTGCCGCTGGGCCAGTGAACACGGCGCAGCGGTGTCGATGGATGGTTTGGGCATGCTGGCCGAGCAAGCTGCCGAGGCGTTCTTTTTGTGGCGCGCAGTGCGGCCCGACACGGCGCCAGTACTCGAAGAGTTGCGTCGTCAACTAGCCCTTTAAAAGCTTCGCGAGCAAGCCCGCGCCCACATTTGAGATGCATTCCAATGTGGGCGCGGGCTTGCTCGCGAATGGCCGCACCGCCGATCCTGGATCAATCCTCAAACCGGATCGGACACTGCTCCGGCCCTTCGAGCTTGCGCAACTCCTCCACCACCTGCGGCCGCGCACCGCGCAACGTCAGGCTGCGATTCTGACGCAATAAACGCCGCGCCTCCTGATGCAGCATCTCCACCCCTGAATAATCGATGAAGTTGATCTGCTGCGCCTCAATCACCACCCGCGTGCCGTGCATGCGTTGCAAACGCACTTGCAGGTAATGGCTGGCGCCGAAAAAAATGGAGCCGCCAACCCGCAGCACATCGTCCTCACCATCGCGAAAATGCTGCACCCGTGGTTGTGAGGTGCGCTTGAGATAGAAGAACAGCGACGCCAGCACCCCGGCGTAAATCGCCGTCTGCAATTCCAGCAGCAACGTGGCGAGACAGGTCAGGGCCATGACCACGAACTCGGCACGGCTGACCCGCAGCAATGACCGAATGCCGCGATGATCCACCAGTCCCCAGGCGATCAACAAAATGCTGCCGGCCATGGCCGGAATTGGAATCTGCGCGATCAGCCCTGCCCCGAAAATCGCAAACAGCGCCACCCAGATCGCCGAAAACACTCCGGCCAGCGGCGAGCAGGCGCCCGCCTCGTAGCTGAGGCCCGAGCGGGTAAACGACCCGGCCGACAGCGAGCCGGAAAAGAACGCCCCGACGATATTGGATAAACCCTGCGCCCGAACCTCTTGATTGGCGTCGAGCAGTTGTTGCGAGCGCGCTGCAATCGAGCGGGCAATCGACAGGCTGGTGACCAGCCCGAGCATGCCCACCGCTACAGCGCTCGGCAGCAGGCGCAGGATCAAGTCCAGATCCAGCGGCAAGCCACTGAACGGCGGCAGACGCCCGATAAAAGCGCTGACCCGGTGCACATGCCCGAACATTGCCGGCCACAGCCAAACCAGCAAGCTGGCCAGTACCAGCGTGATCAACAGCGTTGGCCAGCGTGGCAGCAATTGTTTCAACACCACGCCGACCGCGACCGTGGCCACGCCAAGCACCAGCGAAGGTTTATCCACAGCCCTGAGGTGTTGCAGCAGATCCATCAAACTGGCCAGCGCCGTGGCTTTGGCCGGCAGATCCAGCCCCAACAGATTGGGCAACTGGCCGATGGCAATCACCACCGCCGCGCCCAGGGTGAATCCGAGCACCACCGAATGCGAGACGAAGTTCACCAGTGCGCCAAAGCGCAGCAAACCGATCAGCCATTGGAAAACCCCGGCGAGAAAGGTCAGCAGCAGAATCAGGGTGATGTAGTCCTGTGACGCTGGCACGGCCAATGGACTGACGCTGGCAAACAGCACAATCGAAATCGCCGCCGTAGGCCCGCAGATCAGATGCCACGACGAACCCCACAGGCAGGCGATCAACACCGGGATGATCGCCGCGTAGAGACCGTATTCGGGTGGGAGTCCGGCGATCAGCGCGTAGGCAATCGACTGGGGTAACGCGAGAATTGCACCGCTGAGGCCGACGATCAGGTCCCGTCCGACGCTGGCGCGGGTTTGCCGGGGCAGCCAGGTGAGGAAGGGGAACAGTGAGCGGCGAGTGGGGAAGGCCATGGGTCCTCGCGGTTTGGGGTTTGCGCAAGAGTAACAGGGTAAAACGTGCGGGAGCGTGCCCTCTGGTGAATGCGGTGGGTCATTCGACAGAGACACCGCATTCGCGAGCAAGCCCGCTCCCACGGGGTGAGACGACGGCCTCTAGTGAATCAGAGCCTGGCTTTCACCGCCGGCAGAGCCGCCTTCCCATCCAGCGTCTTCACGCCGTCCAGCCACTTGTCCAGCACCGCCGGATTCGCCTTGATCCAAGCCTTCACCGCCTCAGCATTGCTGACCTTCTTGTTGGTCACCTCCGCCATGATGCTGTTCTCCATCTCCTGAGTGAACGAAAGATTGGTCAGCAATTTACCCACATTCGGACACGCCTCGGCGTAGCCCTTGCGCGTCAACGTAAACACGCTGCCGGTGTCGCCAAAATACTTCTCGCCACCCTTGAGGTAATGCATTTTCAACTGCACGTTCATCGGATGCGGGGTCCAGCCGAGGAAGGTGACGAACTTCTGTTTCTTCACCGCCCGCGAGACTTCGGCGAGCATTGCCTGTTCGCTGGACTCGATGAGCTTCCACTGGCCCAGGTCGAAGTCATTTTTCTTGATGATTTCCTGCAACGAGATGTTCGCTGGCGCGCCCGAACCGATGCCGTAGATTTTCTTGCCGAACTTGTCGGCGAATGTATTCAGATCCGCGAAGTTGTGCACACCCGCGTCCCAGACGTAATCCGGCACGGCGAGGGTGAATTCGGTGCCGTCGAGGTTCTTCGCCAGTTGTGTCACGTCACCGGTGGCGATGAACTTGTCGTAGAAGCCCTGCTGCGCCGGCATCCAGTTCCCCATGAACACATCCACCTGGCCATCCTTCAGGCCGCCGAAGGTGATCGGTACCGCGAGGGTGTCGACCTTGGCCTTGTAGCCCATGCCGTCCAGCAGAAAACCGGTGATGGCGTTGGTCGCGGCGATGTCGCTCCAGCCGGGATCGGCCATTTTCACCGTCTCGCAACTTTGCTCGGCAAATGCCGAGGCACTGCCCAGAGCCAGCAGGCTGACCGTCAGTGCTGTGGATAACTTGCGCATGGACTTCCCCTTAACGTTATTGGTTTTGGCAGGGTTGTGGATAACGTGCTTTGCGTTCCAGATCATCGAGGTCGATGTGGTTGCGCATGTACTGCTGACTGGCGTCGACCAGAGGCTGGTGATCCCAGCTCTTCAGCTTGCCGACGGTCAATGCATCGGCGACAAAACGGCGGCGACGCTGGCTGGCGAGGACGGCACGGTGGATCGCCGGCATGTCCCACTTGGCCCGTGCCTCGGCGAGAAAATCGTCGAATAGCTGGTGATGTTGCGGCGATTGGCTGAGTTCTTCCAACTCGCGCGGATCGTTGTCTACGTCGAAGAGTAGGCAAGGGTCGCTTTCACTGTAGATAAATTTCCAGGCGCCACGGCGGATCATCATCAGCGGACTGATGGTGCCTTCGGCCATGTACTCGCCAAATACCTCGTCATGGCCGCCCTGCCTTTGCAGGTGTGGTACCAGCGAGCGGCCATCCAGCGGCAGGCCCGGCTCCAGCGTGCCGCCGGCCAGTTCGACGAAGGTTGGCAACAGGTCTGCGGTCGACACGGCAGCGCTGATGCGCCCGGCCTCGAACTGGCCAGGCGCACTGATCAACAGGGGGACGCGGGCGGCCATTTCGTACCAGTGCATTTTGTACCAGAGGCCTTTCTCGCCAAGCATGTCCCCGTGGTCGCCGGAGAAGACGATGATCGTTTCGTCCATCAGCCCTGTTTCTTCAAGGGTTTGCAGGAGTTTGCCGACGTTGGCGTCGATATAGCTGCAAGCGCCGAAGTAGGCGCGCCGTGCATCGCGAATCTTATCCACAGGCAGCGGCTTGTCCCACAGGTCGTAAACCTTGAGCAGACGTTGCGAATGCGGGTCGAGTGCGTGTTGAGCCGGCGTTGTCGGAAGCGGGATATCGCCATCGTCGTACAAATCCCAGAAGGCCTTGGGAATCGTGTACGGATCGTGTGGGTGAGTCATCGACACCGTCAGGCAGAACGGCTGATCGCCGTCCTCGCGAATGTGATCGAACAGATATTGCTGGGCCTTGAACACCACCTCTTCGTCGAAGTCGAGCTGGTTGGTACGCACGCAGGGCCCGGCTTGCAGCACCGAAGACATGTTGTGATACCAGGTCGGCCGCACGTCAGGCTCATCCCAGTTCACCGACCAACCGTAATCGGCCGGATAGATATCACTGGTCAGGCGTTCTTCGTAGCCGTGCAACTGATCGGGGCCACAGAAATGCATCTTGCCCGACAGCGCGGTGCGGTAGCCGAGACGGCGAAGGTAGTGGGCGTAGGTCGGGATGTCGGCGGGGAAATCAGCGGCGTTGTCGTAGGCGCCGATTTTGCTCGGCAATTGGCCGCTGACCAGGGTGAAGCGCGACGGTGCGCACAATGGGCTGTTGCAGTAAGCGGCATCGAACACCACGCCTTGGGCGGCGAGGCGCGAAAGATTCGGCAGTTTGATCGGCGATGGGCCATAGATCGGCAACATTGGCGCGGCCATCTGATCGGCCATGATGAAAAGAATATTCTTGCGCTTCATGTGATCGCGGCATTCCATAGTGAATATTTATGCGACATTGCTGCAATCGAGCATGGAGTCCATGCGCTATCCGGTAAAGCCCGTGCCGGACAATGACTAGGATAAGCACAGCTTATGTATGACGCTCTTGGCGATTTGTCTCTGGACTTGCTCCGCGCCTTCGAAGCCGCCGCCCGTCAGCGCAGTTTTACCGCCGCCGCGGTAGAGCTTGGCACCACGCAACCGGCGATCAGCCAGCAGATCAAACGGCTTGAGGAACAGCTCGGCACGCGCCTGTTTGATCGCATCTACCGGGGCATCGAACTGACTGAGGTCGGCACGATTCTTTTTGAACAGGTTCAGCTCGGTTTGCAGAATATCGATGCAGGATTGAGCGCAATCAGCGCCCAACAGCAGCATGAGGTGTTGCAAGTCGCCACCGACTTCGCCTTCGCGGCGTATTGGCTGATGCCACGACTGCACCGTTTCCATGAAGCCAATCCCCACGTTGACGTCAGCCTGGTCACCAGCGAGCGCAACCACAATATGCTGCGCACCGACATCGACGTGGCCATCCTGTTTGGCGACGGGCGGTTCAAACAGGGTGAAAGCCACTGGCTATTCAGCGAGGAAGTGTTCCCGGTGTGCAGTCCGCAATTGCTCAAGGATCGCTCGTTACCCTTACCGGCTGACACGTTGCTGGAACTCCCGTTGCTGCACCTGCGTGGTGAAAACAGCAGCAACTGGTTCGACTGGAGCGGGCTGTTCCGCGAGCTTGGCATCACTGCGCCGCCAGCCCCGGGGCAACTGCGTTTCGACAATTACACCCTGATGATTCAAGCGGCAATTGGCGGCCAGGGCGTGGCGATTGGCTGGCGGCACCTTGTGGATAACTTGCTGACCCAAGGTTTGCTGTGCCGACCCATCGCCGAAACCACGTTGTCGCGCCTCGGCTACTACGTGGTGCTGCCGCAGCGCAAACGCCGAGGGGCGTTGATTCAGCAGTTTGTCGATTGGTTGATGGCGGAGCAGGCCGGCAGCGTTGAGTCTCTGAGCGGGTTGGGATTTGCGTCGATTGCGGTTTGAAGATTTTTACGAATCCGAAGACGCCACAAAATTTACATGCTGGCCCACATGCAGATTCAAGCGCAGCTCATCGGCAATCCCTACCGCCACGCGATTCAGGCGTTCCAGCGGTTGCGCCAGTCCCGTCTCCAGACTGCTACTGACCTGGTTGAAATGCTCAATCGTCAACCCCGCTAAGCTGTGAGGCGCATTGACCAGCGTCCACTTCAGCGGACTGCTCTGCAGCGCTTCGCGGATTTCTTCGGCAGCGTGGCGTTGCAGGCGATCATCCCGATCCGGCTCGTCGAGCACGGCAAAATCGCCCACCAGAAACAGCCGCGAGACATTGGCCGCTTGCAGGCCATCCACCAGCGAATCCACCGCCAATACCTGCTCGACCGGCCCCAGCAGGGCCGTGCGTTCAACCTGTTCGCTGCTGAACGGCAAACCCGGCGCATCAAGCAAACAGATGACCGCCGAGCTGCCGGAGACACTTTGATTGACCCGCTCTGAATCGAACAGATCGCCGCTCTTGGTGCGCAGACCCGGGCGCGGCGCGAGCGCGGTGAGGTCGTCGAGAATAGCGATGACTTCGTGCTGTCGGCGCAGCAACTCAGCCATCAACGCGCCGCCCAGGCTACTCATGGCACCATAGAGCACCACTTTGACCACCGGGGTTTCGGCATTTTTCATGGCTGATCCCTTTTGTTTTCCCTTGTATGGCGTGTGACATACGCGTAACGACAAGGGTTCGAACCGATTTTCGAGGGTTTGCGATGCAAGCGATCAAGGGTTACCACGCCCATGTCTATTTTGATGCCAGCACCCTTGAACGGGCGCGGGCCTTGTGCGAGCGGGCTGCGCAGTTGTTTGCACTGCAAATGGGCCGCGTCCACGAACGCCCGGTCGGCCCGCACCCGGACTGGAGTTGCCAATTGGCCTTCGGCCCGGAGCTGATCGGCGACGTGCTGCCGTGGCTGGCACTCAATCGCCAAGGCTTGGTGGTGTTTTTGCACCCGGACACGGGCGATGATTTGCTTGATCACACCGAGCATGCGATCTGGATGGGCGCCATGAGGCCGCTGAATCTGGCTGTTTTTTGATGACGCCCGCCGCATTCGGCGGGCCGGTTGACCGTTCACTCAAAGCTTTCACCCGCGAAAGCTGGCTGAAAGCTTCCCCCATTAGGATCGCCCCCACTGCCGGCAACAGACCGGTTGGCCAACGCGTGTGATTGCTCGCATGCAAGGCCCAATTAACAACAACAATGGTGATTCTGATGTCCTCTGTAGCCCGCCTCCGCGCTGTCACTCCGTCCGTACGTCTCGTGCTCCCCGTTCTGCGCTGATCCCGTCCGATCCGCTCATTCAATTAGCCGCGCTACGCCTGGAGTATTCCCATGCTGACTTTCCTTGGCTTCGCCATGGTCATCACGTTCATGTTCCTGATCATGACCAAGCGCCTGTCCGCGCTGATCGCTCTGATCATCATCCCGATCCTTTTTGCTCTGTTCGGTGGTTTTGCGCCGAAGATCGGTCCGATGATGCTCGAAGGCATCACCAAGCTTGCGCCGACCGGCGTGATGCTGATGTTCGCCATTCTCTATTTCGCCCTGATGATCGACTCCGGTCTGTTCGACCCGGCCGTGCGCAAGATCCTCAAACTGGTCAAGGGCGACCCGCTGAAAGTTTCGGTCGGCACCGCCGTACTGGCGCTCGTCGTTTCCCTCGACGGTGACGGCGCGACCACTTACATGATCTGCGTGGCCGCCATGCTGCCGCTGTATAGCCGCATCGGCATGAGCCCGCGAATCATGGCTGGCCTGATCATCCTTGCCGGTGGCGTGATGAACATGACGCCATGGGGCGGCCCGACCGCCCGTGCTGCCAGTGCGTTGCACGTCGACCCTTCGGACATCTTCGTACCGATGATTCCGGCCATGGCGGCCGGCGTGGTGGCGATTCTGGTCATTGCCTATTTCTACGGCAAACGTGAGCGAGCGCGTCTGGGTGAGTTGCACCTGATCGACGACGAGATCGATCACAGCGAAATCAGCGTTTCGCAGTTCCCGGACGCCCGTCGTCCGAAGCTGATCTGGTTCAACGGCGCCCTGACCTTCGGCCTGATGTGCACCCTGATCGCTGGCCTGTTGCCGCTGCCGGTGTTGTTCATGGTGGCGTTCAGTATTGCCATGATCGTCAACTATCCTTGCCTGCAAATGCAGAAGGACCGCATCGCGGCCCACGCCGGCAGTGTACTGGCAGTGGTCGGGCTGATCTTTGCGGCGGGTATCTTCACCGGTATCCTGTCGGGCACCGGCATGGTCGATGCGATGTCCAAGAGCCTGCTGGCGGTGATCCCGGATTTCCTCGGTCCTTACCTGGCCGTGATCACGGCACTGGTGAGCATGCCGTTCACGTTCTTCATGTCCAACGACGCGTTCTACTATGGCGTGTTGCCGGTGATGGCCGAAGCCGCCAGTCACTACGGCATCACCGCCGTGGAAATGGCCCGGGCCTCGATCGTCGGTCAGCCCGTTCACTTGCTCAGCCCGCTGGTGCCATCGACCTATCTGTTGGTGGCCCTGGCCGGGATTGATTTTGGCGACCACCAGCGGTTCACCCTCAAATGGGCGATCCTGGTTTGTATCTGCATTCTGATTGCTGCACTGCTGCTCGGGACTTTCCCGGTGTTCAGCACTCTATAAGCCCAAGACTCACCGTTTGCGGTCCTGGCTTCGTGGTTTGAAGCCAGGACCTTTTTCGGTTTAACACACGCTCAAAGGAATACACATGGATTGGCTGACCAACCCCGAAATCTGGGTTGCCTTCTTTACCCTGACCGCCCTGGAAATTGTCCTGGGTATCGATAACATCATCATGATTTCGATCCTGGTCAGCCGCATGCCCAAACACATGCAGCCGCGCACCCGGATCTTCGGTCTTGGCCTGGCCATGATCACGCGGATCCTGTTGCTGCTGTCGATCACTTGGGTCATGCGCCTCACCGCCGACCTGTTCGAAGTGTTCGGCCAGGGCATCTCCGGGCGTGACCTGATCCTGTTCTTCGGGGGGCTGTTCCTGCTGTGGAAAAGCTCGCAGGAGATGTACCACGCGCTGGAAGGTGAAGACGAAAGCGGCGACGAGCCTTCGGGCAAGGGCGGTAACTTCCTCTACACCATTATTCAGATCGCGATCATCGACATCGTCTTCTCGCTGGACTCGGTGATCACGGCGGTCGGCATGGTGTCCCATGTCCCGGTGATGGTTGCAGCGATCATCGTCGCGGTGCTGGTGATGATGGCGGCGTCGGGCAAGATCAGCGAATTCATCGACAAACATCCGTCCCTGAAGATGCTCGCGCTGTCGTTCCTGTTGGTGGTCGGTACGGTACTGATCGCTGAATCGTTCGATGTGCACGTACCCAAAGGTTACGTCTACTTCGCCATGGCGTTCTCGCTGGCGGTGGAAGCGATCAACATCAAACTGCGCGGCGCGATGGCCAAAAAGAAGCAGCAAGATCCGGTGAAACTGCGCAAGGACATTCCGGGGCAGTAATCCGGTCGTCCAGCAATACGCAATGCCCCTGTGGGAGCGGGCTTGCTCGCGAAGGCGGAGTATCAGTCGACAAAAATGTTGGCTGATCTACTGCCTTCGCGAGCAAGCCCGCTTGTGTCTTGATCTGGGAATAAACTCTGAGATGAGAGGGGTGGATGGCAAGCAGTGAGTCCGCGGTGCTTAAAGCACGAGTGGGA
>NZ_JBIUWM010000066.1:0-28143 GCF_044743445.1 Pseudomonas sp. NPDC087615
CTCGAAACTGGGATATCTGCCACCGACCGTTTACGAACGGGCGATGGCGTCAAAATCACCTATCGAGGTGTCCGGAATTAGTTGACCACTACACTCACGGCCTCACCAACCTCGGCAACACAATCCCCTCCCCCAACCTCTCCACCCCCAACCGCACCCTCTCCCCACCCTGCTCAATCACCACCCCATCCCCCTCCACCGCCACCAACTTCACCCCAAGCCCAACCTTTTCCCCCTGCAAAAAACTACGCGGCGGCCCATCGTTTAGGCTCAGTATCGCCACAGCCCCCCGACTCCCCGCCATCACCCCACTCACCTTGATGTCCACCGGCGCTGTTTGATTGGAAAACCACTGCAACGCCGGGCTATCACTGCGTGCCGCGAGCAATTGCGGGGCTGCCGGCGGGGTGTGGGATTCGGCGGTGGTCAGCAGCAGCGACGACCACGTCGCCACGCCAACCAGCGAGGCGAGCAGTGCCACGGCCTGAACCATTTGCGGTGGGGAAAAGCGTGCGGTGAACATCATGGGCTGAATCTCCTTTTAGTCCCTGCCCACAGACTACGCGGCAATTCTCACGGTTTTATTTCACACGCCTTACATGTTGGCCGTGCAGGATGGTCCTCAACGCAAAGGAGCGCGCAATCGATGAACAGGCAACGGGGCTTTACCCTGATCGAGTTGATGGTGGTGCTGGTGATCATCGGTATCGCCAGTGCGGCGATCAGCCTGAGCATCAAGCCCGATCCGCTGCAATTGCTGCGCAAGGATGCCGAGCGTGTGGCGCAGTTGCTGCAAGTGGCGCAGGCCGAAGCGCGGGCGGATGGTCGGCCGATTGTGTGGGTCAGTGATGCCAAGGGGTTTCGCTTCAGTCGTCGCAGTGACAGCGGCAAGGGTTTCGATCATTTCAGCCAAGACCCGCAATTACGCCCACGGCCATGGCAGAGCCCGAAGATGGAGGTTCGCGTGGAGCCGAAACAGAAAGTCGTGCTCAACGCCGAATGGATCAACCCGCCGCTGCAATTGACCTTGTCTGATGGTTTCAATCGCCTGAGCGTGCTGCGCGATGGCGCCGGCCGGATCAGCGTGCAATGAAAGACCAACAAGGTTTTACCCTGATCGAGGTGATGGTCGCGATTCTGCTGATGGCGGTGGTGAGTTTGATTGCCTGGCGTGGGCTCGACAGCGTGACTCGGGCTGACAGCCATTTGCAGGCCAGCAGTGAGCAGAGTGACAGTTTGTTGCGGGCGTTGAATCAGTTGCAGCGGGATGTCGATATGCGTGCGGGGATTGAGTTGACTGAACCGAAGAAAGTTGGTGTGGATGATGAGCCGCCTAGCGCCCCGCCTGCGATTACTGTGCGCAGCAGTGATAGCAAGGGCTTTCGCCTGGACATCATTCGCACGGCGGCGGATCAGCCGGGGGCGTTGCAGCGGGTGCGGTGGTGGGTCAAGGGGGATACGTTGTATCGGGCGGTAGCGGCGGCGCGGAGTCGGTATCCGTTGCCGGCGCCTACTGGCGGGGTTGCTGTGCTGAAGGATGTGAGCGATGCACAGATTCGGGTTTGGGAAACGGATAAGGGCTGGCGGCAGTTGAGTGGCAATCGGCGCGAGGATCCGCAAGGGCTGGAGATTCGGTTGACTCGGCAGACGCCGCAGGGGGTGGAGAAATATCGGCAGGTGATTGGGCCGTTGGACTGACACGTGCCTGCTATGCAGATATCCCCCTTACCGTCGGAGATCTCTGTAGGAGTTGCCGCAGGCTGAGGTCTTTTGATCTGCTCTTGAAAATCAAAAGATCGTCCGAACGCGGCCCGAGCCTTCGGCAGCTCCTACAGTTGGATTGGGTGCAGGCAGTTAGAGAATGGGCGGTTTTCAGGCTGCCATCGCTGGCAAGCCAGCTCCCACAATTGGATTGGGTGCAGGCAGTTAGGGATTGGTTGGCTGGCAGGTTGTTATCGCCGGCAGGCTGGCTCCTACCGTTGGATGGGGTGCAGGCAGTTAGGGATTGGTTGGCTGGTGGGCCGTCTTCGCGAGCAAGCCCGCTCCCACAGGGGTATTGGGTGGGGTCAGTTGGCGATTGGTTGGCTGGCAGGTTGTTATCGCCGGCAGGCTGGCTCCTACCGTTGGATTGGGTGCAGGCAGTTAGGGATTGAGTGGCTGGCAGGCCGTCTTCGCGAGCAAGCCCGCTTCCACAGTGGGATTGGGTGAGGTCAGTTGGTGATTGGTTGGCTGGCAGGTTGTTATCGCCGGCAGGCTGGCTCCTAACGTTGGATTGGGTGCAGGCAGTTAGGGATTGGTTGGCTGGCAGGCCGCCTTCGCGAGCAAGCCCGCTCCCACAGGGGGATTGGGTGAGGTCAGTTACAAATTGGTCGGCTGTCAGGCCGCCATCGCTGACAGGCTTGCTCCCACAAGGAATTGAGTACACCCCGCACGCGGCGCATGCCGCCCCACTCAACACAATGAGCGTTAGCTCGAGTACCGCTTTTGATCTTAAAGCGCCCGTCGGCAGGCTGAGTGGAGGGATTGATCCGGGGTTGGGAGCGCAGCGACCGTTCGACGAAGTCGAACACATCGAGAGGAGGTGCAGCGAAGCAAACCGGAGGCGATGCGCCCGGATCAAACCCGGAGCGAAGGAACCCGAGCCACAGCGAGGGCCGAACGTCAGGGCAAAGCCTTTTTGGTTACTTTTGAGGCGTTTGTCAAAAGTGACCCGCCGTCAGGGCGGAACCCTAAGCCGCCGTTACCGCAGCAACGGATATGTACCCGCCCCCCCCACTAGCTGAGAACGACGACCCCCCCAGGCAACTCAGTGCATTTGACGCCATAGGCATCGCGAATCAACAACGCCACACCCGCCAGTTGATCAAGACTAAACCGCGCCTGCACCCGACGCTGCCCAAGCTCACGGTTGAGCAGCAAAAGCATCCCCGGCCGATAGCGATTAATCTCATCAATCATCTGACTCAACGTCGCCCCATTAAACACCAACACCTGCTGCCGCCAATTCATCACCGCCGCCGTGTCAACGTTCTGTACCGCGCCAACTTGCCGCGCGTCATAAGTCACTTGCTGCCCCGGCTCCAGACGCAAACTGCGCCCTTCAACGTCCACCTCCACAGCACCATCAAGGCAAGTCACACACACCTGCTGATCGGTATTACGCAAATTGAATCGCGCCTGACTGGCCCGCAACCACCCGCCCCCCGCCTGCATCGCCAGCGGCAACCGCGCGGTCTGCACTTCGACTTCGCCGCTGACCAGTTCAAAACCTTGTACGCCGTCATCCACGGAACGCTGATTGATGCGGGTCTGCGTGTTGAGTTCCAGGCTCACGCCATCCACAGGCTCCACTCGCCGCTGCTGGCCGACCTCGGTGATGTAATCGGCGCCCAGCCCTTCGAACCCTCCAGGAATCGTCCCACGCACCAGCAAAAACGCCGCCGACGCGGCGAATGCGCCCCCCAGAAAGGCACGCCGGCCAAACCCTCGCGGCGCCTGCAAACCCTCCGCCGCCGGTTGCAACAGGTGCCAAAGCGCTTTGGTTTCCTCGAAGGCACGCGCATGTTCGGGACTCTGCGCGCACCACTCACGCAACGCCCGGGCGTCGGCGACGGTGGCGCGACCAGAGGTCAACAGAATCAGCCAGTCACGGGCTTCGCTTTGTAGACGCTCGGCGGCCGTCGGCTCGGCAGGTGTCAGTCGGAAGATGTTCAAAACTCGCAGATTCTCAACGGATTAATCGGGACTTTTTACCCAGCTTCTCTCTCAAGACGGTTTTCCGGCCCCGCGACCGAACCGCTGAAACACTTTTCTTTCCAGTTTTGCGGCGCAATGCCCCAGTGCGGCTTTGATTTCCTTCTCGACCATGCGCGTGGAAATGCCGAAACGCTGGGAAATTTCCAGGTGGGGAGCCTCCTCCAGGCGCGCAGCAATGAAGATCTTGCGGCGCCGCGCCGGCAGTTCGTACAACGCGCTGAGCAGTGACTGGATTTCCTTTTGCCCGCCCACCACCCGTGCCGGATCGAGCGCCTCGTCGCCGATTTGCAGCAACTCTTCGACTTCGCTTCCGGTGAGCAAACGCGCGTCGGCCTGGCGCCGGTCCGCAGCGATGTTCAGGGCCATGCGATAGAGGTAGGCGTTGGGCCGCAAGAGGTTCGGCGGCGTCTCCATCCGGTCGACCCGCAGGTAAGTTTCGTGCAGCACGTCGTTAGCCAGATCCTCTGAGCCCAAACGCCGACGCAGGCGCACCCGAAAATCCTCGTAAGAGGTCAGGAACAGTTGGACCATCGAACCTTGTCCGGTGTCTTTCATCCCCCGGAAACTCCTTCCCATTTGGTGCATTCCATGCGTTTCCCTGACGACTGCGGTAACAACAGCAACGTGACCGGCTGACGCAAGGCACTGGGCGTCGGCCGGTCGATCCTGAGACTGCGAAAACTCTCTACCAACGCGGTATCGCGCTGTACATCACCGGTGGAGGTGACCAACCGGTTGTGTTGCACCCGGCCATCGCGCCCGACCCAGACCTGCAACACCGCGCGATAACTGCCCGGTCGGGTCAACGGTGAACGGCACAGGTTGCGCTCAATCGCCGCTTGTACCGCCGTGGCGTAACTGCGGTTCACCGCGATGCTGGCTGGCGATGACTTGCCCTCGGTCGATGGCACGTCCTCGACCTGTGCCACTTGCAAGGTGAACGCATCATCACGGGCATAGCGCGCCATCAAGCCGCTGCCGCCGAGCAAACGACGCAAGGCATCAGCGGCGGTGTACTCACCCTCCACCGCCAGCGAACGTCTGCCGCGACTCAACTGGCTGTCGACCAGCACCGCAACGCCCGTGGCATGGCTGTATTGATCCAGTGCCCGGGCCAGATCCTGCGCCGGAATGTGCAGCGTCATGCGCAAGTCCGCCGGCACCGGGTCCGCTGTCGCAGTGCCCGTCAGCCAGGCAAGCAACACCCCCAGACCCAGCCGGCGAACAAGAGTCGTTGAACGCTGAAGACTGCCCCTGGAACTGCCTCGCTGCACGGCTGACGTATCCCTGAAATTCGTCATCCTGAGGGCTGTTTATGAATCTGGTGTGACGGGCGATGCAAAAAAACCATCACGGGTTTTGTATCGGCCTTGCACTAGACTCAAGCCCTAGAGCAGCCCCTTCGGGCTGGCCAGGAGGCAGGCATGAAAACACTCTGGAGGATCACCCTTGGCGGGCTGTTGCTGAGCGCATTGGTCAACGCCCATGCCGAGCAACCGCTGGGCTGCGTAGAGGTGACGGTCGGCGGCTACAAGGCACCGAATTACGATTGCCTGACCCAGCAGATGGGCAACAACCCTGAAGGCGCAGCGGCCGCCGAGAAAAACCGTGAGGCGCTGAATGTGCCGGTGAATAAGCGCCCGCCCAATCAGATGGGATTGGCGACGCCCGCCGGCACCAGCACGCGCATGGGCAATACCTTTGGCACATCGGTGAAACCGCAGCGGCCACCGAATTAGGGAAACATCAAAGGCTGCGATCTTTTGATCTTCAGTCGCGTGGGGTCTGGCGAAAGCTCACGGCCAGGCGATTCCAGCTGTTGATGGTGGTGACGGCCATGGTCAGGTCGACCATTTCCCCTTCGCTGAACTGCTCGCGTGCCTGCTGATAGACGTCATCGGGCACATGACTTTCGGCCAGCAGCGTCACCGCCTCGGCCCACCCCAGCGCCGCACGCTCGCGGGGATTGAAGAAGTTGCTGTCGCGCCACACCGCAATCGCATACAAGCGCCGATCACTCTCCCCGGCCCGCCGCGCGTCTACCGAATGCATGTCGGTGCAGAACGCGCAGCCATTGAGCTGCGAGGCGCGGATCCTGATCAGTTGCAGCAGCGGCTGCTCGATGCTCAAGCCACTGGTCAGTGCCTCCATGGCAATCATCGCTTTCATCGCCTTGGGCGAAGCGTTGTAGTAGTCCAGGCGCAGGGACATGGCAGGTCTCGGGAAGCGGAATGATGAGTTCACGGTAAGCGCAGAGCTGCCGGCGTTACAGCCCCAATTCCACGGAATATCGCTACACCACTGAAATCCCGGCCACACACAAATCCCCCTTGTGGGAGCGGGCTTGCTCGCGAAGGCGGTGGGTCAGTCAATACTTTAGTGCCTGACACGACGCCTTCGCGAGCAAGCCCACAGTAGGACGGTGGCCAATTTCGGTTTTTTGGGGTGCGCAACTATTGCCGATCACGCAACAGCGGTAATCTGACGGGCACGCCAAATAGCCTCGGGAGCCTCGTCGGTATGGAACTTCACGTTGTGATCAACGGCCGCAAGGATCTGGCCGGTCAGTTGTATCAGCAACTGCGTGGCGCCATCGAATCCGGGCGTCTGGCCGCTGGCACACAATTGCCGCCCAGCCGCTTGTTGGCCGAGCAACTGGGGATCTCGCGCAAGACCATTTCCGACACCTACGCGCTGTTGACCTACGAAAACTTCCTCACCGGCGTGATCGGCAAAGGCACCTACGTCAATGCCCGCCCGGCTTCGATTCAGCGCAAGCAAAGCCACACTGAACTGGCCAGTTCCGAGGTCATCGAGAGCTGGCGCAACCTGCCAGTGTTCCTGCGCCATCCGACCCTGGAGGGCTCGCTGCGTTACGACTTTATCGGCGGCGCCACCAGCAAGGGCCAATTCCCGCAGGACGACTGGCGCCGCTGCGTTGCCCACGCGATGCGGCAGATGGGGCAATCCAAGGGTTTCTACAGCCTGCCCGAAGGCCTGCCGGCGCTGCGCAATGCGATTGCCCGGCATATCGCGTTTTCTCGCGGGGTCAACTGTCAGGACGAAGACGTTGTGGTGTGCAACGGCGCGCAACAGGCGCTGGATCTGATCACGCGCGTACTGATACGCCCGGGCAATCGGGTGGCGATGGAGGATCCGGGTTACCCGCCGGCACGCCTGCTGTTCGCCACCCATGGTGCCGAGGTGGTCGCAATTCCGGTGGATGCCGAAGGGATTCAGGTTGAACACATTCCTGAAGGCACGCGGCTGATCTATGTCACGCCGTCGCACCAGTTCCCGCTGGGCATGCCGATGAGCCAGGCGCGCCGCGAAGCCTTGCTGGCCCGCGCACATGAACTGGGCGCAATCATCATCGAGGACGACTATGACAGCGAATTCCGCTACGAAGGCCGGCCCACTGATTCGCTGTTCAACCTCGACCAACGCGGCATCGTCGCCTATGTCGGGACCTTCTCCAAAACCCTGCTGCCCGAGCTGCGACTGGGCTATGGGATCCTGCCGCCAGCGATTCTCGAAGCGGTGATCCGCGCCAAGCAGCTCACCGATCTGCATGTCTCGACCCTGCCGCAATGGGCGCTGGCCAAGTTCATCGCCGAGGGCTGTCTGCTCAAGCATATTCGCCGCTGCCACGCCGTTTACGCCCAGCGCCGCGAGCGGATTCTGGCGCGCATGGCCACCGACCTCGCGCCATGGCTGGACGTGGTGCCGGCCAGCGCAGGCTTCCACATGGCGGTGTTCTGCAAGGTGCCGATCGACTTGCCGTTGGTGATCGAACTGGCGAAAAAAGTTGAAGTGGGCCTGTACTCAATCAACGGTTTCTATTATCAACAACCGCCAAAAAATGGCTTGTACTTCGGCTTCGGCGCCATTGAAACCCTGGACATCGATATCGCCCTCGATCGCCTGCGCGACATACTCCAGCAAGTCGCCTGAGTGATTGGCCTAACGGATTAACCGCCGATTGGTTATTGGTGATCCGGGGGTGCAGGCCTATTCTGCACAGGCGTTATCCCTCAATGAGCAGGATTCGTCCGGCCTGATTCAGGAGTGTGAGCAATGTCCAACGAAGTGATCAATACGGTACAGGTGAAAGCTGCCGCCGGCCGCTCGGACGAACTGGGCAGGCAACTGCAGAAGATCGTAGACACCCTGCGCGAAACGCCAGGCTGCGATTCCTACCTGGTCGACCGCTGCCCCGAGGACAATCACCGCTGGATGGTCAGTGCTCACTGGCAGTCGGAAGCGGCGATGCAGGCGCATTTCAACCGGCCCGAGGCGCAGGGTTTTATTGACCTGATCGACAGCCGCTTGGCCAACAGTGTGGATTTCAACAGTTTCCCTATCGTTTGACCCGACGCCTTCGCGAGCAAACCCGCCCCCACAACGGAATGCGACCCACTGTGTGAACGGGCTTGCTCGCGAAGGCGTTTGCTGCACACCGATTTTTTCTGGAATGCCACGGTATTGGTCACCCGATCTTCCTGAATATTGGCCGTTTGAATGCGCGACCCTGCGGACTACTGTGATCACCGACATCCCCACTTCAACAGGTGATCCGCCATGAAAGCCCTGCACTTCTTCGCCGCCGCCCTCGCCTTGACGATTTCCGCCTCGGCCTTGGCCCATGACCCGTCCGAGAAAGTCACTGTGCTGCAAGACCAGATGCTGAAAAACGCACCGGGTAAAAAAGCCATGATGATCGAAGTCGACTACAAGCCCGGCCAATCCTCGATTGCCCACAAACACGACGGCACCGCCATGGCCTATGTGCTGGAAGGCGAAGTGATTTCCCAGGTCAAGGGCGAACAGGCAATCACCTACAAGAAAGGTCAGTTCTGGTACGAACCCGCCGGTTCCGAACATCTGGTGTCGAAAAACGCCAGTACCACCAAACCGGCCAAGTTGCTGGTGTTCATGGTGCTGGCTCCGAACGAACAAGTGTTGGTCCCGCTGCAAAACTGATGGGTGTTTGATCAAACATAAATAAAAAGGCTCAAATCACTGATTTGGGCCTATTTATTTACCGGCACAATTAACAGCATCGTGTTAAAGCCAATAAAACCAGGGCATCTGACAACTCGAAAAACTGTCAGCTTATTTACAGCTTCCCTGGTTTATTCTGAGTTAACTGCCGCCCCCTACAACAAAGCGCCCGGCAACCCTGACTTTCCGACTAAAGTTAAGTCACGGGAGACACACCATGAAGTTTGCGTTGACCAGTACGCCGGCGATATCGGTTTTAATCTTGTCCGCCTGGCCAGTACCGAGCGCGCCGAAAACGGTCTCATCTCTTGATACCCTGTTTCCCCATCCGACCGGCCGTAGCAGCGCCATCCAAGCGAAAATTGGCCCCGGCGTCTCGCTTGAAATCGTCTAAAGCCCTAGCACCCAGACCAACCGCGAATATCTGCGCGACTATCAGGCCAACGCCGGCACCGGTTTCGACCAGAGTCTGCTGGTGCAGCCGATCCGTGACGCCTGCGTCGCGACGTCAAAACCGGATATGGCAGTGGAAGGGGTCAACGCTTCCCTAAAGTGCGAAGTTCAACGATATCGGTACAGCGAACGGTTTGGAGGCTAAAGAACTGACGCCGATCTCGGCGCACTTCAAACGGTCAGAGGCGATGGTGGCGGATATTAATCAGCAACAGGATCTGCAAGTAAGGGCACTGAAGAAATCTGACCAGTCGTTCAGTAACTTATTGAACAGATCGACAGATAACGTATCGATACTCCATAACAAACAAGCACATCAACTGTATTGATATCAGATACCCAATCGCTATAGCCATTGCCGAACGCTGTGATTTTTTTAATTTGATCTTAAAAATCAAAAGGTACAGCCTCCTGACTTACCCCGCTCGTCTACAAAATTTTTCTCACCACTCTTTCAAGCGTCTGTCTACTGTCAGGATTTACAGTAGACGGCCCTGCCTCCACACCTCGTAATGCATATGCCGCCCCGTGAAATTGACTGTTGTCCCACGGGGCCCAGACTCAGGGAGCAGACAATGAAGACTGAAGAATACAGAGCAGGAGACCTTGATCAAACATTCGGTGACAACGGCGCCGCAATTTTTAACGGCGTAGACTATCTTTTTGCACTAGCCACAGATACGAATGACAACATCTACGCAGCGGGAAGAACTCTGGACAATAAATTCTATGTTGCCCGCCTCACACCCGATGGACGATTTGATCCAAACTTTGGCGGCACCGGATATGTCACCGGAAACTTCAGTAATGGCTATCATTCACAAGCATTGACGGTAAATGTCGATCTGCAAGGTCGGTGTCTGATCATCGGTGAGGCGGCTTTCTCAGCGGGTTTGGCTCGCTTCACCCCAGACGGCAAGTTGGACGAGACGTTTGGTGACGGGGGTAAACTTTTGGTGCCTCCTCCCCCGGGATTAAAGCGCCTCTCAACCGAGCCTATCCGATCTGATAGCTCAAGCTCGCAATCGTGCTCATGCACACTGCTCAGTGACGGCAAGATTCTGTTTCTTATCCGTTTTGACAGGAATGCCTCTAATCTTCATCTAATACGACTTGAAGAAAATGGAACTCTGGATAAGACATTCAACAACACAGGTTATGTTGAGGTCGCTTATGAGGGCCGAGACCTATACCCAAGTTTGCGGAGCGCCATCCAGGGAGAACGACTTATCATCGGTGCCTCTGTGCGTAAAAACGATCTTCACTTTGGACTGCTGGCAGGATACGACTTGAACGGAACGCTCGACCGTACATTCGGCAAAGACGGATATGCGCTCCTCGAAGAGCCGGTCGATGTGGGCTCGGAAATATGGGATTTGCAACAGGGGTCAGGTCAGCAGATATGGGCAATAGGAAGAACCACCCCACCTCACCTGGGCTCTGATATCCCGCCTACACGAGGTTTCCTGACCAGACTGAGCAAGGATGGCCATCTCGACACAACATTCAACCACGGTCATCCGGTGCTAACGCCCGCGGGACTTGATGACGAGTGGATAGCAGGCGCTCTCCAAAATAACGGGAACATGGTTTTGGCAGGCACACGCTTTGTTGCAGGCGCCGGCATGCTGGGACGCTACAAATCGGATGGAAGTCTCGATACTGATTTTGGCGAAGGCGGCATCAGGTTTCTCCCAAGCGGCGGAACGGCCAGGCTTGTGACACTGCAAAAAGACGGTCGCATTATTGCCGGCGGAGCCTTATCGCCGAATGGTTCCAGAATCGCCGCAGTATTGCGCTATCACAAATAGCCGACAGCGGCAGACATAAAAAAAGCCCCGGCATCTCACGATACCGGGGCTTTCTCATTCAACGTCTGCTTAAGCCAGTTCAAGCTCGGCATTGGTCGTGGCCGGCATAACAACCGCTTGCCCGCTCAACGCCAGGTCAAGCAGTTCGCGGTTGGCCACTGCATACATGGCGTAGTCAGTGCCGCTCGCAGCACGGATTTCCACCAGCATCGCGCGCCAGCGCGAGATCATGCTTTCGTGTTGTTCCATCCATAGCGCCAGGCGTGCTTCCACGTCCTGAGTGCCGTCGCCCTGTTGCAGGACGGAGATGGTGATCGCACGTTGCTGCCAGTCGACGTCATCGCGGAACGCTTCACGGGCCAGGGCCTGCCAGTTGTTTTCAACCGGCAGCGCGCTGATCTGTTGCAGGTACCAGGTGATGTCCAGCGCACTGCCCACGGCGAAGTAGGCCTTGGCCACTTCTGCCGGGTTCTGGCCAGTCACGTCGGAGGCTTCGATGATCGGCAGCAGGGTGTACAGGTGCGAGGTGCCCGCCACCATACGCGCCAGCAACTCCGGCACACCGGCTTCGACGTAAGCCTGATAACGCGCCTGCCAGTTTTCGTGGATCTCGCCGCTCAGCAGTTCATCGAGCTTGAGACCCAGCTCTTTCAAGTGAGGACCGAAATGCGCGACGTCACGGGCAGCGTTCTGCTCGTTGCGGCGGGCACGCAGGAACCAGCGCGTAGCGCGACGGCCCAGACGCATCAGCTCGTCCATCAACTCCAGTTGCACGTCAGCGGAAACCTGGTAATCCAGGGCTTCGATCTGACGGAACCAGTGCGGGAGATGGAAGATGTCACGCACAATCACATAAGCGCCTGCCACGTTCGCCGGGCTCATCCCGGTCGACTCTTTGAGTCGCTGAACGAAGGTGATGCCCATGTGGTTGACCAGATCGTTGGCGATCTGGGTGCTGACGATTTCACGCTTGAGACGGTGACGACGCATGGCTTCGGAGAACTTGCTGACCAACGTCGGCGGGAACGCCGTTTCCATGTCGCGGGTCAGGTAATCGTCGTCCGGCACCTGAGAGCCCAGCAACTGCTCCTTGAGGTCGATCTTGCTGTACGAGATCAGCACCGACAGCTCGGGGCGGGTCAGGCCATGGCCTGCTGCCACTCGCTCGTTGATCTGTTCTTCGGTCGGCAGGAACTCGATGGCACGGTCCAGCTTGCCACGGCCTTCCAGATCACCCATCAGACGCTTGTACTCAGCGATGCGTGCGTAGGCGCGACGCGCCGCCAGGGACAGGGCCTGAGTCTGCTTGTAGTTGTTGCCCAGCACCAGACCACCGACTTCTTCGGTCATGCTCGCCAGCAACAGGTTGCGTTGTTTGTCGGTCATGTCGCCGGCCTGAACCACTTCGTTCAGCAGGATCTTGATGTTCACTTCGTGGTCGGAGCAGTCCACACCACCGGCGTTGTCGATGAAGTCGGTGTTGGAACCGCCGCCATTGAGGCCGAATTCCACACGACCCAGTTGGGTCATGCCGAGGTTACCGCCCTCGCCCACCACTTTGCAGCGCAGTTCGTTGCCGTTCACGCGCAGCGCATCGTTGGCCTTGTCGCCGACATCGGCGTGGCTTTCGGTGCTGGCCTTGACGTAAGTGCCGATACCGCCGTTCCACAACAGGTCTACCGGCGCCTTGAGCAAGGCATTGAGCAGTTCGGTCGGGGTCAGCTTGTTAGCCTTGATGTCGAAGCGTTCTTGCATCTGCGGGGAAATCGCGATGCTCTTCGCACTGCGCGAGAAGATACCGCCACCTTCGGACATGATGCTGGTGTCGTAGTCGGTCCAGGCCGAACGCGGCAGATCGAACAAACGCTGACGCTCGACGAAGCTGGTCGCCGGGTTCGGGTTCGGATCGATGAAGATGTGCAGGTGGTTGAACGCGGCAACCAGTTGCAGCTTGTCTGACATCAGCAAGCCGTTACCGAACACGTCACCGGCCATATCGCCGACGCCCACCACAGTGATGCTGTCTTCCTGAACATTGATGCCGCGTTCGCGGAAGTGACGTTGTACGCCCACCCACGCGCCTTTGGCGGTGATGCCCATTTTCTTGTGGTCGTAACCGGCAGAACCACCGGACGCGAACGCGTCACCCAGCCAGAAGCCGTAGTCGATGGCGATACCGTTGGCGATGTCGGAGAAGGTAGCAGTGCCCTTGTCCGCCGCGACCACCAGGTACGGGTCATCGTCGTCATGACGCACGACGTTGGCCGGCGGCACCAGTGCGCCGTCTTTCAGGTTGTCGGTGATGTCCAGCAGACCGGAAATGAAGATGCGGTAGCAGGCGATGCCCTCGGCCGCGATCTCGTCACGGCTGCCGCCCAGTGGCAAGCGACGCGGCAGGAAGCCGCCCTTCGCACCCACCGGCACGATGACCGAGTTCTTCACTTGCTGGGCTTTTACCAGGCCGAGGACTTCGGTACGGAAGTCTTCTTCACGGTCGGACCAGCGCAGGCCACCGCGAGCAACGTTACCGAAGCGCAGGTGAACGCCTTCAACGCGTGGCGAGTAAACGAAGATTTCAAACTTCGGTACTGGCTTCGGCAGTTCTGGAATCGCATGCGGGTTGAACTTGAAGCTGAAGTACGACTTGTTCTGGCCGTTGGCATCAGTCTGATAGAAGTTGGTGCGCAGCGTGGCTTTGATCAGGTCCAGGTAACGACGCAGAATGCGGTCTTCGTTGAGTACCTGAACATCGTCCAGTGCAGTCAGAATCGCTTGTTCCAGGCGCTGTTGCTTGTCTTCCAGATCGTCGCTGCCGAGCTTGCGGGCCAGGTAGAAACGGGTCTTGAACAACCGGGTCAGCTCGCGAGCGATGTCGGTGTGGTTGTTCAGGGTGCTGGCGATGTAACCCAGATCGAAGCCCAGACGAATCTGCTTCAGGTAACGGGCATAGGCACGCAGCAGCGCTACGTCGCGCCATGGCAGGCCGGCGGTCAGCACCAGACGGTTGAATGCATCGTTCTCGGCGTCGCCACGAACGATGTGGACGAAAGCGTCCTGCAGGGTGTCGTTGAGTTGCTGGATGTCGAGGTCCAGGCCTTCAGCGGCGGTGAACGCGAAGTCGTGAATCCAGAACTCGCGACCCTTGGTGTGGCGCAGGCGATACGGGAATTCACCCAGCACACGCAGGCCCAGGTTTTCCAGGATCGGCAGGACGTCGGACAGCGCCAGCGGCGTATCAGCGTGATACAGCTTGCAATGCAGCTCGCGCTGGCCAGAAACCTGGCCCAGCGGCTGATAGAAGCTCATCACCAGCGGATTTTTTTCGTTCAGGCTCAGCAGGTGCTGCATGTCGACCACGGCCGAATGCGCCGCGAAACGCTCGCGATAACCGGCCGGGAAGCCTTTCGGGAAGTCGGCCAGCACGTTGGTGCCGTGGGCTTCGCCGAAGCTTTCGACGGTCAGTGCGGCGTAGTCGTCCTGCCAGCTGCGGCAAGCCTGAACCACTTCTTTTTCCAGCAGTACGGTGTCGATGTCGAGACGGTTCTTCGGATCGACACGCAGGATCAACTGCACACGAGCCAGCACGGACTCGGAGAAGAATGTCCAGAATTCGCAATCGGAAGCCTTCAGGCGCTCCATCAGCACTTGCTGGATCTTCTGGCGAACTTCGGTGGAATAGATGTCGCGCGGCACGTAGGCCAGGCAGTAGCAGAAACGACCGTACGGGTCTTTGCGCAGGAACACGCGAATCTTGTTGCGCTCCTGAATCTGCACGATCGACATCACGGTGGTGAACAGTTCATCGACCGGGGTCTGGAACAGGTCATCACGCGGCAGCACTTCGAGCACCTGGGCCAGTTCTTTGCCCAAGTGAGCCTTGGACTGGAAGCCTGAGCGGTGTTCGATTTCTTCGACCTTGCGGCGGATGAACGGGATGACCCGCACGCTCTCGCCATACACCGAGGAGGTGTACAGGCCCATGAAACGGTGTTCCTTGATGACTTTGCCGTCGGCGTCGATTTCACGGATCGACACGTAGTCCGGGTAGGCCGGACGGTGTACACGGCTTGGGTGTGCAGCCTTGGCGAACGACAGCAGGGTCGGTTCACGCAGGTAGCTCACGGCGTATTCTTCGATGCGCAGGTCATCGTAGGTCAGGCCGGTGCGCAGCAGTTTGGTCAGGCCGAGGAAGGCGTTCTGGTCGTACTCGATGTGGCCGCCATCGGCCTGATCGGTCACCACGAACTCTTCGTAGCCGAGGAAGGTGAAGTGGTTGCCCACCAGCCATTCCAGGAAACTTTTGATTTCGTTCTTTTCGTCGGCATCGACGGCGAATGCGCTGTTGTCGAGCTTGGTGAGGATTTCCTGCACCTTGGCTTTCATCGGCTCGAAATCGGCGACCGCGACGCGGACTTCACCGAGCACCTGCTCCAGCTCTTTGCTCAGCACATTCAGTTCGGCCGCGTTGGCGCAACGGTCGATTTCCAGGTACATCAGCGACTCTTGCAGAATGTCGTCGCCCTGGGTGCCTTTTGGCAGGATTTCCAGCAACTCGCCCTTGCTGCCACGACGCACGCTCAGCACGGTGGTTTGCAGGGTATGGATGCTGTAGCCGCGGCGGTTCAGTTCAGTGCGGACCGAGTCGACCAGGAATGGCAGGTCGTGGTGCAGCACTTCGACCGCTGTGTGGGTCGACTGCCAGCCGTGACGTTCGTAATCAGGGTTGTAGACGCGTACTTGCGGTTGCGCGTGATCGAAGCGCTCAAGCAGGCGCCACGCGGAAAGAGTACAGCCAGCGAGGTCGGAGAGGCGACGCTGGGTCAGCTCGTCCAGAGAAATGATGCCGAAAAATTGTTCAGCGAACAGCGCCACTTGTGGCAGTGCCTGTTCACTGATGTGCTGCGCCAGTGCCGCTTGCAGTTGGTGCTGAAAATCGGCTTTGCTGGCTGCGGTGAAGAACGCCATCTGTGGTACTCCGCTTAAGCTTGTTATTGATGGAAAGCGTCGCGTGCAACACCCCTTTCGGGGTTTGTATCGCCCTGCTCCTGATTCTCGGGCAGAGGAAACAGGGTGACAGGTGGGTGAAGCTGGACGAGACACTCAGGTCACATTCACCTTCCATGAATGGGCATCTGCAAAAGCGACTGTCAGGGCTGCCGACAATGCCTTTACGGGTGCTCATCCGTTGCGCAGCTTAATGGGTGCGACAATGTGTCTGCTTGCGGTGCTGCGACATATTCGGTCAATGGCACGCAAACAAAGGCATTCGCACCGTTCAACACTAGCATTTGTGCCACAGAACGTCGGTCTGAATGCCCGTATTTACGGGACATTCGTGCCAGGTGCAGACCATTTGCCGCTACATATCCAGAAACGAAAACGCCGCACTATCGACCTTGAGCGTGGCATCGGGTTCAGCACAGGTGCCTGACGCAGATCCATTTGAACCTGAAGTTACTACCTGAGCGAAGAACGTTCCCGCTCAGTCTCTTCAATGCACTGAGCATTTCCATATCCACCTGTGCACCCCACTACAAGTCAAACTAAAACAACAAGATAACCACCCTTCATCTTTTCTTACAATCTGTAAAGAAATAACCCACAAACATCTCGGAACATATTCGCGGGTCCCGACTTGGCCGAAGCGCAACTCAATGCTAACAATACAAACACCTACCGCCCGACGGATCGGGCCTTAAATGCACAAGGAACTTGCACATGTCTCAACTGGAACTCCCAGGAATGATTATCTATGGCGACGGCTCATGGGAAATCATCAACTTGAATCCCGACAAGATTCGCGGTGATATCCGCAAGAATTACCCCTTGGGGAATCCAATGCATGGATTCACCCTCGCGCTTCAGAATGACTACCATGCACGCCAGCAAAATCTTGAAGCCATCCTGCAATCTGAATTAAGCCACGTCGATAGCAGACATCCACCCATTTCGAACATGACACCCGACGCATGGCTGTCTCGCACCCTAAACATAGTCAATGAATTGTTATTCCAGAAAAACACTGAGCTCCAACAACAATTGCAAACCGTAAAAACCGCAAAACAATATGCAAAGTTGGAGGCCACTTACAATGCGATGATCCTCAACGATCAAATTGCAAACCTTCAGGTCAAACAAACCAACTTGTACGCGCAAATGAATCGTCGCCAAGCGGAGGCTATGAAGCCGCACGCCAAGCGCAGGAGGCTCGTAAACAGGCGCACGAGCAAGCACGTCTGGCCGCCATTGCCGAGGCCCACCGCATCGCTGAAGAGAAGGCGAGAATCGCCGCAGAAGAGCAAACCAGGCAGATCGATGATTACAAACGTGCCGTAGCTTATGTCGCAGACGCGAACAAATACATCCTTGATAACTATGGCAAGAACCTGCATCAGGTCGTCATGGATCTGCAAAAGGACATTTCGGGGAAGAAGATCAGAAGCTATACGGAGGCGATGCAGACTTTCGAGAAAGTGCGGACCAATCCCAATGCGCGGCTCAGTCCGCAGGATACTCGCGCGATTGTGGACGCGCTCAATGCGCTGGATAAAGCGACCTATATGGACAGTGTCAATAAGCTCGCCAAGGGGTTTGGCGTGACCGGAAAAATCGTTCAGGCGCACTCCGTTGTCACCAAGGCAGTTATTGGTTTTCAGGATGGCAACTGGAAGCCCTTGATGTTGGAGTTTGAAAGTATCGCTGCCGGAATCGGGGCAGGTGCGATTCTGGCTATCGGTGCTGCGTTTTTCTTTCCGACGCTTGCAGTGAGCACACCCGGTATCGTGGCGGTCGGCTTGCTGATAGCCGCAGTAGCAGCCTACTTGAATGCTGGCAACGTAGAAAAAATAAATATATTCATCCTCGAAAAACTAGATAGGGCATTACCAGAAACATAAGAAACCCGCTCTAGCAGGATTGAGGCCATCTGCTCGGCCCAAGCCTGCTACAGAACCCATATAAGCACGACACATTGGAGAATGCCTTGTGATTAAAAAGACACCGGAAATAACGGTACCACTATTGGCAGTCGGGATTTTCTGCATTCCGATTTTTCTTATAAACCTCCTACTCCCCGCAGCGCCACAAACCAGCTGGGACTTCGCACTCAACGAATTCGTGGACGAAAAACTATTTGGCCTGATTGGATTCTGGTCCTCTGCATTCCCTTTCAGTTCAAAAATAACCGCAAACTATATCGCATTCACAGGACCAATATTTGCCAGCACGATCTTCTGCAAGATATATAAAACAATGAATATTGACCCGACACAGTACCAAACACACCTTTTCGCAAGAATTATCGTCGGTATATTCTTCACCGCTTTCATTACTCTATTTTGCACGCTCGCATTTTATTTAACCAACACTGACTTGGGGCAGAGCACTGGAAGGTTTGGCAATTTATTCGGCCGCAACGTACTTTTCTATTCCATATACTCTTCAGGAATGCTGATTCTTTTTTTCCTGATTCCCTTTTCCTTCCATCGCCTTTTTTTTACTTCCCACGTCTCATGATTAAAAAATCGCAGGAAAAGAAAAGACAGAGCCACTCAAAATGAACGTCCTGTACTTTCCTTGAAACGCAAGCCTGCAAAAAAAAATCCAAGCTGGCAAAATCGCGGTTTCGAACCTCTTGCGCCCGTTCAACCAGGAATACCCCCAATGCAAATGACTACCGCCCTACTGATCGTCAACCCGTGCGACGACGAAGAAGACAACATGGCCATGCTCTGCTGCCACAGCGACAAGGGCGACATGTTCCTGATGAGCCGCTACCCGGACGAGGACGAGCTGGAGATCACCCTGGATGGCGAGCCTTCGACGCTGGACGGCGTTAAAGTCACACTGACATCGACCCTGCTGAAGATCGAAATCGCCGCGACAGATGCCGATGTGTTGAATGGGGATGATGTGCTGGAGATCACCTTTAACCCGGATATGGTGGATATGAAAGAGGTTGTCGAGACCTTGACGAATATCCTCGACGGGACTGGCACCTTCATTAACGAGGTTTGATGGCGTCCGGTCTGGCCCCATCGCGAGCAGGCTCACTCCTACAGGTCGGTGTACGGCGATCCATTGTAGGAGTGAGCCTGCTCGCGATAGGGCCGGCACAGGCAAGCAATCCCCCCTGCTACAAAATTCCAACAACTCCCACGGTCATTTCCCGCACTTTGCGCAAAATGCCGTTAGTCGCCACCCCCCGCGATGGATTAAAGTAACGCCCCCAGCCCCGGTGTTATCCAGACGCCCGTGGCCACCCCTTTCCAGGAACAGTCATCGATGGAACATCGTGAAGCGCTGCTGGCGCTGCGAACCTTTCTTTCAACGCAGATTCTCGGCCAGGAAAAACTCATCGAGCGTTTGCTCATCGCCCTGCTCGCCGACGGCCACATGCTGGTCGAGGGCGCTCCGGGTCTGGCCAAGACCAAAGCGATCAAAGAACTCGCCGAGGGCATCGAAGCCCAGTTCCATCGTATCCAGTTCACACCCGACCTGTTACCCGCCGACATCACTGGTACCGAGATCTATCGCCCGGAAACCGGCAGTTTCGTGTTCCAGCAAGGGCCGATCTTCCACAACCTGGTGCTGGCGGACGAAATCAACCGTGCCCCGGCCAAGGTGCAATCGGCGCTGCTCGAAGCCATGGCCGAGCGCCAGGTCAGTGTCGGGCGCAGCACCTATGAGCTGTCGCCGCTGTTTCTGGTAATGGCCACGCAGAACCCGATCGAGCAGGAAGGCACCTATCCGCTGCCGGAAGCGCAGCTCGACCGTTTCCTGATGCATGTAAAAATCGGCTTCCCCGACGCCGCCGTCGAACGCCGCATCCTCCAGCAAGCCCGTGGCGAAGCGCTGAACGGCGAGACCAAGCCCGAACGCCGGGTCAGCCAGCAGGCGATCTTCGCCGCGCGCAAGGAAATCCTCGGTTTGTACATGGCCGATGCCGTGGAGGAATATCTGGTGCAACTGGTCATGGCCACGCGCACGCCGGCCAAGTTCGATCCGGAGATGGCCGAGTGGATCGCTTACGGCGCCAGCCCGCGTGGCTCGATTGCCCTCGACCGCTGCGCCCGCGCCCATGCCTGGCTCGCCGGGCGCGACTTCGTCAGCCCCGAAGACATTCAGGCGGTGCTGTTCGACGTGCTGCGCCACCGCATCATTTTGTCGTTTGAAGCCGAAGCCGCTGGCATCGATCAGGATCGTGTGGTGCAGCGGATTCTCGACGTCGTAGCCGTCGCTTGACCCCCATGAACGCCCCTCTGCCATCCGAACCGGGCATCCGCGTCAGCCTCGCCGAGCTGATCGAGATGCGTCATCGCGTGCGCGAAGTGCAGCTGTTTTCCACGCCGAGTCAGCGCAGCCCGCTGATCGGTCTGCATCACTCGAAATTCCGTGGTCGCGGCGTCGACTTCGATCAGGTGCGGGTCTATCAGGCCGGCGACGACGTACGCACCATCGACTGGCGCGTGACGGCGCGAACGCAAGAACCGCACACCAAACTGTTTCATGAAGAGCGCGAGCGACCGATTTTCATCATGGTCGAGCAGAGCACGCGGCTGTTTTTCGGCTCAGGCCTGATGTTCAAGTCGGTGCTGGCGGCGCAAGCGGCGGCGTTGATTGGCTGGGCGGCGCTCGGCCATAACGACCGGGTCGGCGGACTGGTGTTCGGCGACAACGAGCATTACGAGATCAAGCCTCGGCGCAGCAAGCAAAGTTTGCTGCAATTGCTCAATCGCTTGGTCAAGGTCAATCAATCGCTGCACAGCGAACGTGAACCGGATCGCGATGCCTTTGGCGTGGCCCTGCGGCGCGCCCGTGAGGTGCTGCGCCCGGGCAGTCTGGTGATCGTGATCTGCGATGAGCGCGCCTTGTCCGACAGCGCCGAACAACAACTGAGCCTGCTGTCGCGCCACTGCGATCTGTTGATGTTGCCACTGTCCGATCCGCTCGATCACGCCCTGCCCGCCGCGGGATTGCTGAGATTCGCCGAGCGTGGTGCACAGCTTGAACTTGATACGTTGAACTTTGAACTGCGTCAGACCTATCGCGCCCAGGCCGAAGCACGGATCGCCCGCTGGGAACTGCTCGCCCAAAAGCTGCGCGTGCTGCTGATGCCGTTGAGCACGCAAAGCGAGTTAGTCGAGCAAATGCGTGAATTCCTCAACCCGCAGCGTCCGGGGAAAGGTCGATGAACGACCTTGATCAGCTACAACCGCTGATTTCGCCGCCACCGATCGCCTTCTGGCCACCGGCGCCGGGCTGGTGGCTGCTGCTTCTGTTATTGCCGCTGCTCGGTTTTGCTGTGTGGCGGCTGCGGCGTTTCATCCCGATCAAGAAACGCCCGATCGTGCGTGCTGAACAACCGCTCGACCCGGTGCGCATCGCCGCCCTCGCCGAACTGGCACAGATGCCCAAACCCTACGACGGTGCGCCGGCCGGGGCGTGGCTGCAACAACTCAACGGCCTGCTCAAACGACTGTGCCGCAACCATTACCCCTACAGCCAGAGTCATACGCTCAATGGCCGCAAGTGGCTGGCATTCCTCGACAACCGCTGCCCGGCAGCGGGCCTGACGCGCTGGATGGTGTTGGTCGAAGGTGCTTACAAACCGGAGTGCAAACTCGACGACAAAGCCATCGCCGGCCTGACCCAAGCGGTCGACACCTGGATACGCAAGCATGTTTGAATTCGCCTGGCCGTGGATTTTTGTCTTGTTGCCACTGCCGTGGTTGATGCGCCTGGTGCTGCCGGTGGCCGACAGCGGCGAGCCGGCGCTTAAAGTCAGTTTCCTGTCTGATCTGGAAGGTCTCGCCCGCCGCCGCGCCCGGGCTAACCTGCCGGCGTGGCGCCAGCAGGCACCGTTCATGCTGCTGTGGTTGTTGCTGTTGATCGCCGCTGCACGCCCGCAATGGCTTGGTGAACCGTTGCCGATTGCCGCCAGCGGTCGTGATCTGTTGGTGGCGGTGGACGTGTCCGGTTCGATGGATTTCCCGGACATGCAATGGCAGGACGAAGAAGTCAGCCGTCTGAATCTGGTACAGCACCTGCTCGGCGATTTCCTCGAAAGCCGCGACGGCGACCGCGTAGGCTTGATCCTGTTCGGCAGTCAGGCTTACCTGCAAGCACCGCTGACCTTCGACCGCCACACCGTGCGCGTGTGGCTTGATGAAGCGCGGATCGGCATCGCCGGCAAGAACACCGCCATCGGCGACGCCATCGGTCTGGCCCTCAAACGCCTGCGCATGCGCCCGGCGCAAAGCCGCGTGCTGATTCTGGTCACCGACGGCGCCAACAATGGCGGCGAAATCGATCCACTGACCGCAGCGAAACTCGCCGCCAGCGAGGGCGTGAAGATTTACCCGATCGGCATCGGCGCCAATCCTGAAGACAGCGGTTCGACCGGTTTGCTCGGGGTCAATCCGAGCCTGGACCTCGACGAGCCGGCACTCAAGGCTATCGCTGAAGTGACCGGTGGCCAGTATTTCCGCGCCCACGATGGCAAAGAGCTGCAAGCGATCAAAGAAACTCTCGATCAACTCGAACCGGTGACCCAGCAACCGACCCAGGCGCGCCCGGCGCAAGCCTTGTATCAATGGCCGCTGGCGCTGGCCTTGTGGCTGAGCCTGTTACTGGTCGCCCGCGAACTGTGGCCGGACAACCCGCTGCAACGCCTGTTCACCAAGGAACTGTATCTGCAAAGTCCACTGCCTGACTGGCGCGAACGCCTCAAGCGCCTGCGTCTGCGGAGGCGCCGATGATCGCCCTCTGGCCACACTGGTTCCGCCCTTGGTGGCTGTTGTTGTTGCCGCTGCTCGGCTGGCTGATCTGGCAACTCTGGCACCGACAAAAGCGTGCCGGGCGCTGGCAGATGATTCTGCCGCCCGCATTCCACGCCACCCTGCTCAGCGGCGGTAACGGTCGCAACAGCAAACTGCCGTGGATCGTCCTAGGCGGGGCATGGTTGCTGGGCCTTCTGGCGCTGCTAGGGCCGAGTTGGGAGCGCGTCGAACAGACCAGCCAGAAACCCGCCGATCCGTTGGTGGTGGTGCTGGAACTGACGCCGGAAATGCTCGCCACCGATTCACCGCCGACGCGACTGGAACAGGCGCGGCGCAAGCTGTTCGATCTGCTCCAGGCACGCAGCGACGCGCAGACCGCCATCGTCGTCTACGCCGGCAGCGCCCACACGCTGGTGCCGCTGTCGGATGACCTGGCAACCAGCCGAAACCTGGTCGACGCGCTTAAACCGTCATTGATGCCACAAAGCGGTCATCGTGCTGACCTTGCCGTGGGCAAAGCGTTGGCATTGCTCAAGCAGGGCGCACTCGGTCAGGGCCGAATTCTGCTGATCGGCTCATCGCTGAGCGAAGAGGAACGCCAAGGCATTCGCCGCGCGCTGAGCGGGCATTCGGCGCAGTTGTTGATGCTCGGCATTGGCACCGCTGAAGGCGCACCGATTGCTCAGGAGGACGGCAGTTTCCTCAAGGACGAGCAAGGCGCGATTCGCGTACCGCAACTCGACAGTCCGGGGCTTGGTGCTTTCCTCAACAGCGTTGGCGGCGAGTATCACCCTGCCCGACTGGACGAAACCGACCTGCGTGCCCTCGGCCTGCTGGATGGCCCGCGCAGCTTACGCGACGACGGTCAGACCGTGCGCCTGGATACGTGGGCCGATCAGGGTTACTGGCTGCTGTTGCCATTGTTGCTACTGGCCGCGTGTGCCGGACGACGCGGCTGGCTGTTTTGCCTGCCGCTGCTGTTCTGCCTGCCACAGCCGAGCTACGCTTTTGACTTCAAAGACCTGTGGCTGCGCCCTGACCAACAGGGTCTGCACTTGCTCAATCAAAAGCGCCCGGCCGAAGCAGCGCAACATTTTGACGATCGCCAGTGGCAAGGGGTGGCGCTGTACGAGGCCGGCGACTACAGTGGCGCCGCCCAGCGTTTCGCCGAAGGCGGTGATGCTCTCGACCACTACAATCGTGGCAACGCTTTGGCCAAAAGCGGTGAGCTGGAAGCGGCCATTGACGCCTATGAGCAGGCGCTGGAGTTGCAACCCGATTTGCGCCCGGCGCAGATCAACAAGGCGTTGGTGGAAAATCTGCTCAAGCAGAAAAACACGCCGCCGCCCGTCGAACCGGACAGTAAACCCACCGAGCAAAACTCGCCGGGCGAAGAACCGTCGACCGCCACCGCACCACCGGCGGCGGTGAAAAGTGAATCCCAGAGCGAGGCCCAGCCTGCCGAGTCGGCCAACGAGCCGCCGCCGACCACCCCACCGCAGCCGGGCCCCAATGAAGTGCCGGGCGACGAGCCGGAAGAGCAACGAGACACGACGCCGACACTGCAGCCAAGCGTGGACAACCTCGCAGGCGAGCAACGTCAGGCACTGGAACAATGGCTAGGCAAGATCCCGGACGATCCGGGCGAACTGCTGCGACGCAAATTCTGGTACGAACAGCAACAACATCAGGATCAGGAAAAAACTCGATGACCCGCTTCACCGCTCTCTTGCTGCCCCTGCTGATCTGCACGGCCACTGCCCACGCGGCCGAGCTGACGGCCAGCGTGGATCGCAGTCGCCTGAACTCCGGCGAGACGGTCGAACTCACCCTCGAAACCAGCGATGTCACCCAATTCGGCAAACCCGACCTGACCCCGCTGGAGCCCCTGTTCGAAGTGCGCGGCACGCGGCAGGTCAACCAGTTGAACACCCTCAATGGCGACAACCGCGCCACCACACGCTGGATCATTACCCTGCTGCCGAAAGAGAACGGCAGCGTGGTGATTCCAGCGTTGCAGATGGGCGATGTGCAGAGCCAACCGATCAGCGTGCAAGTGGTCGAAAGCGACACCCGCGAAGACAAGAACAGCCTCGACCCGGTGTTTATCGAAGCCAGCCTCGATCAGTCCAGCGTCTATGTGCAGGCCCAGGCCATCCTGACCCTGCGCATCTACCATTCAGTGTCGCTGTACGACGACAGCAGCCTGACCCCGCTGAAAATCGCCGATGCGCGCATCGAGCAACTCGGCGACACCCGCACCTACGAAAAAGACATCAACGGCGTGCGCCACGGCGTGATCGAGATGCGCTACGCGATCTATCCGCAACACAGCGGTTTGCTGAGCATCGCCCCGCAAACCTTCAGCGCGACGCTGGTCGACACCCAACCCACGCAGGACTCGAACGCACAAGGGCCGAAACCGGGCAAGCTGCTGCGGGTCAGCTCCGCCGAAATCCCGCTCACGGTCAAACCGAAACCGCTGACCTATCCCGCCGACGCGCCCTGGCTGCCCGCACGCAGCCTGAGCCTGAGCGAAAGCTGGAATCCGGAGCCGGAACACACCCAGGTCGGCGACTCCCTGACGCGCAGCCTGACCCTCAAAGTCGAAGGCCTCGCCAGCTCTCAATTGCCGGCGCTGCCCGCCACCGACGTCAACGGCCTGCGCCGCTACCCGGATCAACCGGTGCTGAACAACCAGAGCAGCGACCGTGGCCTGACCGGCAGCCGCGAAGAACGCGAAGCCCTGGTGCCGAGTCGCAGCGGCGCAATCGAACTGCCGACTGTCGACGTCGTGTGGTGGAACACCTTCGAAGATCACATGGAACACACCAGCCTGCCCGCGCGCACCCTGCAAGTGGCGAACAACCCGAGCCTGCAGGTCGACACCCCGGCCGGCAACCTGCAACCGAGCGTCGTCGACAACGATGTGCTGTGGTGGTGGAAACTCAGCACCCTGATCCTCGCCTGCACCACCCTACTCGGCTTCGGCCTGTGGTGGCGTGCGCGCTGGCAACCGGCAATCCACCGCGCCGCACAAACCGGCCCGAGCCCACGCACGTTGCTGGATGACATCAAACGGGCGAGCCAGGCGAATGACCCGCAAGCAACGCGGCAGGCACTGGATGCGTGGGCGCGGCAGCAGCCGGAAACGCTAGCCGATATGGCGGCGCGGTTTGTGCCGCTTTCCGACGCCCTCGACGGCCTCAACGGCGCGCTCTACAGCGAGACCGGGCAGCATTGGCAGGGTGAAGATCTGTGGCGGGCGATCCGCACGATTCCGGCGGCGGAACGGGTGCAGGACCCGGTCGGTGACAGTGGGTTGCCGCCGCTTTATCCGAAGTAAAAAGCAAAAGATCGCAGCCTGCGGCAGCTCCTACAGAGATATGTGTAGGAGCTGCCGCAGGCTGCGATCTCTTGATTTTGCTTTAGGTAAAAAAGGCTGAAGACATTCGGAATCAATAGTTGAATTTCGTTTTCACTTGTTCGCCTTCGCGGTAGGAGAGAACGAAAGATTTCCAGGGCTCACCGCGGCTGACGGCGTTTGCCTGTAACTGGTCCACCAGACGAAGAATTTTCGCCACGTTTATGTCGGTTTCAACATTCCAGTCCTCAACCCCGTCTTTCTCGACGGCCAACTCCGTTTCTATATAACCCTCTCCCAGCTCCACACCATATCGGAACGCGTCATAGCCATGGACGATGCCTGCTTCGACCACCTGGAAAATTTCCTCGACGATTTTGATATCTTCAGTAATCACTCTTCAACCCTCGGGACTGGGAAAATGCGGAATCTCCTCAGAGCCATCCACATTACTGCTCTAACCAAAACTTGTTACATTACTTGCCAATTACAGCGTGTTCACATTTGATCAACCGTTCTAAAACAGCCTGTTGGGGAATCTAATATCGAGCTAAAAACAACATAGCACCCATAAAAAACCACCAATGCTCACTGCTAGTAAAACGGGGACAGACTACGTTTTCGGAGTACTTTCTAAACGTGGTCTGCCCCCATCATTTACCCGTATGTCTCAAGAAATCCCTTGTCACTCGATTCAACGGTAAGCACTGCTTCCTCATACCCCTCAAGGTCATCGCTCAGCCAGGTTTCCCCTGGGCGCAGCAGATGAAACTTCACCGTCGCATCGAATTCGTCACCCGAAATGACTCCCTGCAGAATTCCCGGCTGACCTGACTTGTTCCACGCCTCAAACACTAAAAACAAGTACGAGAGCGCGCATGCCAAAAAATCAGCGTTTACATAATCATCGGCATGGATCGAGTTAACGAAACATTCATATCCCGTTCTATCTAGGAAATTCTTCAGGCTTACATGCTTCTGGAAGCCCTCCAGACTCGTCAAAAAAACACAACCATCCCGCTCCACGAAACCGGACCTTGCGATATCCGCCAACTCGCCATCCAGAGGAGCACACCCCACACGAGCGAGCATTTGCTCCATTTCACAGTTAAGTTTCACACACATTCCTCAAGCATCACGCCACTCCGCCAAACACCAGGGCTGCAAGGGTGTATCGCGCACGGACAAATGCCGAATACAGAACCGGGGACACTGAACCGAGGGCAGACTACAGTTTATTTAAACGTAGTCTGCCCCCCCCAATTTATTGCTTACTCCGCCAGTCAGAGAGTGCGGCCCGTTAATTTGAGCTCTTTCCATAATCAAAACCTTCGGGAATGTCAGGCCAAACTGGCTTTACGAGCAACGCATCCAGATCGTCATAGATATCCCTGAAAAAATTCGCAAGATCCATGAAATTCATACGTGAATGCACCAGCGCCGCCGTCAGCATGACATCATCCCCACTCTCTCTGGCGGAGGCCATTTTAGACATATTGAAAAAAGCTTTCTCAGTCTTTCCGACAACTCGGCCTCCCAATTCAGCTTGTAATCAGCCTCCCAACTGTCATCGTCAAAACCACCGGTTTTTTCTTTCACCAATTGGATGATCAGGTTTTTCACCGACTCGAAATCATTCATTCAACTTTCTCTTTTCCGCGCGGGCTTTTTTTGTTTTTGCTTTATTTACCGAACCATCGAGGTTCAACACAACGTTCAGATCGTTAAATTTATCGAAGACCTCAAGGTGATCATTGTGAATAAAACGGGGATAAAACGGGGACAGACTACGTTTTCGAGTACTTTCTAAACGTGGTCTGCCCCTGAGGGATCCCCGATTTTTCTTACAGAAAATCAAGAAGTTGGAATATTGAAGAGGCCTGCATGAGTCGGCAACTTGGTTTGCACCACACAAATACAAGAAACCGAACCCATGCAAGCCATCCGATTTTTGCACAGAGCGCTCGCTCAAGCA
>NZ_JBIUWM010000067.1:0-27231 GCF_044743445.1 Pseudomonas sp. NPDC087615
ACACCCACATACTGCTCAGCAGCCCCAAGAACTGAAGTTTTAACGGAATAGTACATTATGTCGGCGACTCAAAATTACGGCACTGGCCGTCGCAAGACCGCAACCGCACGCGTTTTCCTGCGTCCGGGTACTGGTCAAATTTCCATCAACAACCGTTCGCTGGAAAACTTCTTCGGTCGCGAAACTGCCCGCATGGTAGTTCGTCAGCCGCTGGAGCTGACTGAGACTGTCGAGAAGTTCGACATCTACGTCACCGTGATCGGCGGTGGTGTAAGTGGTCAAGCTGGCGCAATCCGCCACGGTATCACTCGCGCTCTGATGGACTACGACGAAACCCTGCGTGGCGCTCTGCGCAAAGCTGGCTTCGTTACTCGCGACGCCCGTGAAGTTGAACGTAAGAAAGTTGGTCTGCGTAAAGCGCGTAAGCGTCCGCAGTACTCGAAGCGTTAATTCCGCTTCCACGTTCAAAAAGAACGCCCGATTCCTCGCGGAACCGGGCGTTTTTTTATGCCTGCGATTTATCAAAGAATTGCGCTGTGACAACTTGCCACATTCGTAGACCCCCTATACTACAAGGCTTGAGGGTGAGAGCTCCGGGTAATTCCCTTGTCAGAATTGGGGCTTTTCATTACCATCTCGGCAAAATTTTTATAAGTAACATTGATTTATTTAGTAGATGCCTGATTTAACAGGCCACAAAGCTGATGGGAGAGGACTGAATGAGCAATGACGGCGTGAATGCAGGCCGGCGTCGCTTCTTGGTAGCAGCCACATCCGTGGTGGGTGCTGCAGGAGCGGTGGGGGCTGCGGTCCCGTTCGATGGGTCAAGGTTTCCCACTGCCAAGGCGAAAGCCGCTGGTGCACCGGTGAAAGTGAATGTCAGCAAAATCGAGCCAGGACAGCAGATGATTGCTGAATGGCGCGGTCAGCCGGTGTTCATTGTCCGCCGTACCGAGGAAATCCTGGGGAATCTTAAAAAGATCGAGGGGCAGCTCTCCGATCCGACCTCCAAAAACTCCACGCAACCCACCTATGTCGACCCGGAAGTACGTTCCATCAAGCCGCAAATCCTGCTGGTGATCGGGATCTGTACGCACCTGGGTTGCTCGCCGACCTTCCGTCCCGAAGTGGCGCCTGCGGATCTGGGCAAAGATTGGGTAGGCGGTTATTTCTGCCCTTGCCATGGTTCCCGTTACGACCTGGCTGGCCGCGTCTACAAGTCGCAACCTGCGCCTTTGAATCTGCCAGTTCCCCCGCATTCCTATGAGACTGATGACCTGATTGTCATTGGCATCGATACGGAGAAAGCGTGATGAGCAAGTTCATGGATTGGGTTGATGCGCGCTTCCCCGCCACCAAGATGTGGGAAGACCATCTCAGCAAGTATTACGCGCCAAAAAACTTCAACTTCTTCTATTTCTTCGGCTCCTTGGCGCTGCTGGTTCTGGTTAACCAGATCGTCACCGGTGTCTGGCTGACGATGAGCTACACCCCGTCGGCAGAAGAAGCGTTCGCTTCCGTCGAATACATCATGCGTGACGTCGAGTACGGCTCGATCCTGCGTTTGCTGCACTCCACAGGTGCTTCGGCGTTCTTCATCGTGGTCTATCTGCACATGTTCCGAGGCTTGCTCTACGGTTCGTATCAGAAGCCGCGTGAGCTGGTCTGGGTGTTCGGCATGCTGATCTACCTGGCGCTGATGGCTGAAGCCTTCATGGGGTATCTGCTGCCATGGGGCCAGATGTCCTATTGGGGTGCCCAGGTGATCATCTCGTTGTTCGGCGCGATTCCAGTCATCGGTAACGACCTGACGCAATGGATTCGTGGTGACTACCTGATCTCCGGGATCACCCTGAACCGTTTCTTTGCCTTGCACGTTGTGGCCCTGCCGATCGTGATTCTCGGTCTGGTGGTGCTGCACATCCTGGCACTGCACGAAGTCGGTTCGAACAACCCTGACGGCGTCGATATCAAGAAGCATAAAGACGAAAACGGTATCCCGCTGGATGGCATTGCGTTCCACCCGTACTACACCGTGAAAGATATTGTCGGCGTGGTCGTGTTCCTGTTCATCTTCTGCACGATCGTGTTCTTTTTCCCGGAAATGGGTGGTTATTTCCTCGAGAAGCCGAACTTTGAAGTGGCTAACGCCTTCAAGACGCCTGAACACATTGCTCCAGTCTGGTACTTCACGCCTTTTTACGCGATTTTGCGGGCGATTCCGGACAAGCTTATGGGCGTGATCGCGATGGGTGCTTCTATCGCTTTGCTGTTTGTCCTGCCTTGGCTTGACCGAAGTCCGGTCAAGTCGATGCGCTATAAGGGCTGGTTGAGCAAAATCTGGCTTCTGGTTTTCTGTGTCTGTTTTGTGCTGCTTGGCTGGACTGGCGTGAAAGCCCCGACACCGACTCTGACGTTGCTGTCGCAGGTCTGCACCTTCCTGTATTTCGCCTACTTCATTCTGATGCCGTTCTACACCCGGCTCGAGAAGACCAAACCGGTTCCGGAAAGGGTGACTGGCTGATGAAAAAATTATTCGCTGCACTGATTCTTGTTGCTTTGCCTGTGTTGTCTTTCGCCGCCGAGCACGGTCCTGAGCTGGAAAACGTCGACATCGACGTTTCCGATAAAGCAGCCCTGCAAGATGGCGCGCGCACGTTCGCCAACTATTGCATGGGTTGCCACAGTGCCAAGTTCCAGCGTTACGAGCGGGTCGCCGATGACCTCGGTATTCCCCACGATGTGATGCTGGAGAAACTGGTATTCACGGGTGCCAAGATTGGCGATCACATGAGCATCGGCATGCAGCCCGCTGATGCCAAGACCTGGTTCGGCGCTGCGCCACCGGATCTGACTTTGGTCGCTCGCGTTCGGGGTACTGACTGGCTCTACGGTTATCTGAAGTCGTTCTATGAAGATCCTGCGCGTCCATGGGGCGTGAACAACAAGGTCTTCCCGAACGTCGGTATGCCTAACGTGCTGGTCGGCCTGCAAGGTCGTCAGGTCGTGGGCTGCAAGCAGGTGCAGATCGTCGAAGACGGCAAGAAGCAATATGATCCGTTGACCGGTACGCCTTTGACTCATGAAGCGTGCGATCAACTGACCATCGTGCCGAAGTCGGGTGCTCTGAATGAAGAGCAGTTCGATGAGAAGGTCAAGAATCTGGTAACCTTCCTGGCTTACTCGGCTAACCCGGTTAAGCTGCAACATCAGCGCATCGGTACTTACGTTTTGCTCTACTTGGCGTTCTTCTTTGTGTTCGCCTACCTGCTCAAGCGTGAATACTGGAAAGACGTGCACTGATAACGCTTCAAGCATTGCTGTTAATCGCGCGCGCCCAAGGGCGTCTCCGATAGCGCAACGTCTGGCCTGCCAGGTGTTGCGGGAGGCGCCCTCTGGGCGCGCGCGTTTTTCCGGTTCCGACAATTTCAACAAGCGAGGAGGATCGCCATGGGCGTGACCAATCGGTTGGCCTGTTACTCCGACCCCGCCGACCACTATTCCCACCGAGTGCGTATCGTACTTGCAGAGAAGGGTGTCAGCGCCGAGATCATTTATGTGGAAGCTGGTCGTCAGCCGCCTAAACTGATTGAGGTGAACCCTTACGGAAGTCTGCCCACGCTGGTCGATCGTGACCTGGCGTTGTGGGAGTCGACCGTGGTGATGGAATATCTGGATGAGCGTTACCCGCACCCGCCGTTGATGCCGGTTTATCCGGTGGCGCGTGCCAACAGCCGTCTGCTGATTCACCGTATTCAGCGTGACTGGTGTGGTCTGGTGGATCTGATCCTGGATCCGAAAGCCAAGGAAGCCGCGCGAGTCGTGGCGCGTAAGGAATTGCGTGAAAGCCTGACAGGCGTGTCGCCGCTGTTCGCTGACAAGCCGTTTTTCCTCAGCGAGGAACAAAGTCTGGTGGATTGCTGCCTATTGCCAATACTCTGGCGTTTGCCGATTCTGGGTATTGAACTGCCGCGGCCAGCCAAGCCGCTGCTTGATTATATGGAGCGCCAGTTTGCGCGTGAGGCTTTCCAGGCGAGTCTGTCTGGCGTCGAACGCGATATGCGCTAAGGCTTAAGGAGCCGCTATGAACTCCAGTCGACCTTATCTGGTCCGCGCGCTCTACGAGTGGATTGTTGATAACGATTGCACCCCGCACATGCTGGTCAATTCCGAATACCCAGCGGTGCAGGTACCGCAGGGTTTCGCCAGTGACGGGCAGATTGTCCTGAACATCTCGCCGAGTGCTGTGCGCCATCTGCACATGGATAACGACGTGGTGACCTTCGAGGGTCGCTTCGGTGGTGTGCCGCACAGTCTGTATGTGCCGATCAGTGCGATTCTGGGCATCTACGCCCGGGAGAACGGGCAGGGCATGGTGTTCGACCTCGAATCGCCGACGGATGACGAAGGCGATATCGAGCCGGAGGACGACCTGCCGCCACCGGACAGCGAGCCACCGCGCCCAAGCGGTCGGCCAAGTCTGAAAGTGGTGAAATAAAAAAAGGCGATCCGCAAGGATCGCCTTTTTTATTACCTGCAGTGCAGGTGTCAGTCGATGTACTCGAACAGCTTCACGATCTTCTGCACGCCGGAGACGCCTTGCACCAGGTTGGTGGCCTGAGTGGCTTCCTGTTTGGTCAGCAGGCCCAGCAGGTAGACGATGCCGTTCTCGGTCACGACTTTGATGCGCGAGCCAGGAATGCTGGCGTCGGTGAGCATCTGGGTCTTGATCTTGGTGGTCAGCCACGCGTCGTTCTGACGGGCCAGCAGGGAGGAGGGTTGCAGCACTTGCAGTTCGTTGTGCACCTTCTTCACGCGCTGCACGTTGGCGGCGGCTTGCTCGGCCTTGGCCTTGAGGTCTTCGCGTGGAGTCTGGCCGGCCAGCAGCACGACGCCGTTGAAGCTGGTGACGACGATGTGCGAATCGTTATCCAGTGCCGGGTCGGCCTTGGCTACGTTCACGCCCACTTTGGTTTCGATCAGCGAGTCGTCGATCTTGCTGCCGAAGGTGCGGGTGCCGCGGTCGTCTTCAATCGGCGCTTCACGGCTGGCATTCACCACTGAGGTGCAGCCGCTGATGCCGAGGCATAGAGTCAAGGCCAGAAGGCCAAGGCGATTAGGGGTCATTCTTCACTCCCGAACAGTTGGCTGTCGATCAGATCGCAAAGGCAATGGATCGCCAGCAAGTGGACTTCTTGAATGCGTGCAGTGACATTGGCCGGTACGCGAATCTCTACGTCCTCGGGCAACAGCAGCGACGCCATGCCGCCGCCATCGCGTCCGGTCAAAGCTACGACAATCATTTCGCGATCATGTGCGGCCTGGATCGCTTGAATAATGTTCGCCGAGTTACCGCTCGTCGAAATCGCCAGCAGTACATCGCCTGGTTGACCGAGCGCTCGGATCTGCTTGGAGAACACTTCGTTGTAGCTGTAGTCGTTGGCGATCGAGGTGATCGTCGAGGTGTCGGTGGTCAGGGCTATGGCTGGCAGGCTCGGGCGCTCGCGCTCGAAGCGGTTAAGCAGTTCCGAGGAAAAGTGCTGGGCGTCGCCCGCGGAGCCGCCATTGCCGCACGAAAGCATTTTGCCTTCGTTGAGCAGGGCATTGACCATGATCTGGCTGGCTTGCTCGATGTGCGGTGCAAGTACGTCCATCGCCTGTTGCTTGGTGTCGATACTGGCCTGGAAAAGCTGGCGAATTCGGGATTGCATGTCCATCTGTGTGACCTTAAGTAGCGCGGCTGTTCGGCACATGAATGTGCAGCCCGCAAAGCAAAGAGCAAAATGTGTCGGGTGAAAATTGGGTCGGGTGCAGGTGATCAACTGTCGAAAGCATTCTGCAACCAGTTCAGCTGACCCGGATGGCTGTCGATGGCCACCACGTCGAAGCGGCAGGGAGAGTTGGCCCAACGCGACTCGCGCTGAAGAAAATACTGCGCAGCGAAAATCAGTTTCTGCTGCTTGCGCTCATCGATGCTAGCGAGCGCTCCACCCCATTGAGTGTTTTTTCTGTAGCGAACTTCAACGAATACTACTGTATCGCCATCAAGCATGACCAGATCAAGCTCGCCGCGTTTACATAACCAGTTCTGCGCCAGCAGGCGCAGACCTTGATTCTGTAGATGATCGAGCGCTTGGCGCTCGGCATCTTTACCGCTTTGCGAGCGTGACCTGTCGGGCATCAGCGCGGGGTATCCGGCAGACGTTGGACCTGACCATTGACGAACTGCGCCCAAGGCAACTGACGCACAACGCGTTGAGTCTGGGTCATGCCAAGGCTGCCCGACTGGCCTTCGATGCGGCTGTCCGGCAGGGCTTTGAGTTGGCCCAGGCGCGGTGCCAGACGGTAAGCGTCAACGCCCATGGCGTACAGACGCCCCAGGCTGCCGGCCGCTTGCGGCCACTGCGCTGTGACTTGTTGGCGCAGCGGATCACTGGTTTCCAGCAGCCATGGGGTTTCGCAGAAGCGAATGCCGTTCATGTCGTTGTACTGGTTCACATCGCCGCTGGCGCTGTACACATGGGAGGTCGCATAGACTGGAACGTCACCGGCGTACTGGAAGTTCAGGGTCGGCTTGATCTGCTGTGCCTGTTGTGGTGTCGAGGCGAGGAAGATGAATTCGATGTCCTGACTGCGCGACGGCTGTGCGGCTACGTTGGTGCCGGCAGCATTTTGCAGGCTCTTGGCGCGCGCTTCGCTCTGGCGCAGTCGGAACATATCAGCGATCTGCTGAGCCAGTTGCACAGGTTGATCAATGTGCTCGATGGCGACAACGCTGCCGCCATTGGCTTGCCAATCCTGGCTGAATGCGCGCATTACGCGGTCGCCCCATTCACCTTTCGGCACCATGATTGCGGCGCGGTGCAGGCCGTCGGCACGGGCGCGGCGGGACACTTCGCGGGCTTCGTCTTCAGCAGCCAGACCAAACTGGAACAGCTGCGCCGGACCTTGATCGCCTTCGCTGTAGTTCAGCGCCAGGGTGGTAATCGGCAGTTGTGGGCGAGTGCTCAGTTGTTTGACCAGGGGTTTTTCCAGCGGTCCGACCACCAGTTGCACGCCATCGGCTTGAGCCTTGCGGTAGAACTCATCCATCGAGGTCAGTTTCGTGCTGTCGTAGAACTCGATGGCTGGCGGCTTCTGCCCGGCCTGTTGAGCCTGATAGTGCGCAGCCATGAAGCCTTCGCGTAGCGCTTTGCCGACAGCAGCCAATTGGCCATCTTGTGGCAGCAGCAGAGCGATTTTGCTCAGGGGCTGGCTGGTCAGCTCCTTGAGTTTGGCCAGTGGCAATGGCAGCTTGATGGCGGCCGGATGCTTTGGATTTTGCGCGCGCCAAGTGTCGATGGCGGCTTGCTGTTGTTCCAGAGTGCCGGCGGTTTTTACGGCCAGCGCCAGTCCCATCCAGCCGCCGAGATCGTCGTTGGTGTTGGGTTGCAGTTGATCGGTCGGCAGCGAGGCAATCAGGGTCCAGATGGCTTCGTGGTTCTTGCTGGCGGCTTCACCTTGCAGCATCGGGGCGATAAAAACGCGCTCGCGGGCAGCCGCGAGCGTCTGGCCATCGGCTTCCAGGGCGCGGGCGTGCACGGTGCCGGTGCGTATCTGCTGATCTTCCGGCATTTCACCCAAATGTTGCAGGCTCGGATGGCTCAGAGCGGTCAGCGCCGCTTTTGGCTGATTGCGCGTCATGGCCAGTTCCGCTGCCAGGGTGCTGGCGAAAATCTGCTGGCCTGGCTTGAGTTGCTCCAGTGGCACTTGTTGCAGGATCTGCGCGGACTGTCCGGCATTGCCCTGGCGATAAGCCAGATCTGCCGCGCTCAGGCGCAACAGGGCAGCTTTTTCCGGGGTTTTAGCTTGGGTAGCCTGTTCGAGCATTTGCTCGATGCTGGCATCCGGAGTCCGTGGAAGTTCGCCAAGGCTGGAGGAAGGGGAGCTGGCGCAAGCCGCCAATAAGGCAGCGAGGCAAAGGGCAGTGAACAGCCGCAGGCAAGCGATCATGTAAGTGTTCCTGATACTCGATCAAATTAGCGTGGAATTGTACCCAAGCGCTGGCCGGGGCGCGATGTTACTGGCATGAATCAGTCAATTTAGCTGAAGGAAATGTTGCAGCGGCGCACAGTTACGCACAAAACCCAAGGAGGCCTGAACGCATCGCGAGCCTCGTGACGCGTTACAATGCCGGCTTTTACCGATCATGAGGTGTGCGCTTTGACTGCTCCAGGTCCTTTGAATTCCGCTGCTGGCTCGCTTTATGTGGTGGCGACGCCCATCGGCAACCTGGACGACATCAGCGCCCGGGCACTGAAAATTCTCCGTGAAGTGGCACTGATCGCGGCGGAAGACACGCGTCACTCGCAACGATTGATGCAGCACTTTGGTATTTCCACACCGCTGGCCGCCTGTCACGAACATAACGAACGGGATGAAGGTAGCCGCTTTATTACCCGTTTGCTGGCGGGTGACAACGTGGCGTTGATCTCTGATGCAGGAACGCCGCTGATTTCCGATCCGGGGTATCACTTGGTGCGTCAGGCGCGGGCCGCGGGGATCAGCGTGGTGCCCGTGCCAGGCGCCTGTGCGCTCATTGCTGCGCTGTCGGCGGCGGGGCTGCCGTCTGACCGGTTCATCTTCGAAGGTTTTCTGCCGGCTAAGTCAGTCGGGCGCAAGGCGCGACTCGAAGCCGTTAAGGAAGAGCCGCGCACGTTGATTTTCTATGAGGCGCCGCACCGTATCCTTGAATGTTTACAGGACATGGAGGCGGTTTTCGGTGGCGAGCGTCAGGCGTTGCTGGCCCGTGAAATAACCAAGACGTTCGAAACGCTTAAAGGTTTGCCGTTGGCTGAGCTGCGCGCATTTGTGGAGTCCGACAGCAATCAGCAGCGCGGCGAGTGTGTGGTGTTGGTGGCAGGCTGGACCGCGCCGGAGTCCGAAGACGCTGTCAGCAGCGAGGCGATGCGCATCCTTGATTTGTTGCTCGAAGAGATGCCGCTCAAGCGTGCTGCGGCGCTTGCAGCGCAAATCACCGGTGAGCGTAAAAACGTGTTGTATCAAGTCGCGCTGGATAAACAGAAGGGTGAGTAACCCATCGCGCGAAGCGGGTTTGCGGCTATTAAGGCTTGTTCTTCGGTCGCTCTGCCGTTAACCTTCGCGGCGGAGAGTCGATCGGACAGTCGCTGCCCTCTATGAAAATTAGGGGGGGGAGGAAAGTCCGGGCTCCATAGGGCGAAGTGCCAGGTAATGCCTGGGAGGCGTGAGCCTACGGAAAGTGCCACAGAAAATAACCGCCTAAGTGCTTCGGCACCGGTAAGGGTGAAAAGGTGCGGTAAGAGCGCACCGCGCGTCTGGCAACAGTTCGTGGCTAGGTAAACCCCACTTGGAGCAAGACCAAATAGGGTCCCAAGGCGTGGCCCGCGCTGGGACCGGGTAGGTTGCTAAAGATGTCCAGTGATGGCCATCGTAGACGAATGACTGTTCAAGACAGAACCCGGCTTACAGATCGACTCTCCACCTTTTTCTTTCCCTGCTTGAATCAATGGCATCAGGGCTGTGTATTATCAGCAGGCCCTGGCTGAAAGTTCGGCAGCGGCAAATGCAGTAATAGCCATTTCCCACCTTGCTTCAATCAACAGCAGAAGCGCATTTGTAATACCGAAAAAATCTTACTCTTAACAAATTACTTTAACTTTCGATCGCAGCTTTCAGTGCTGCATCAAGTTATGGGTCAAATGTAGCCGTCAGATTCTCGTTGCACCTCCTTTTATGCTCCTAAATCTCCGTTCTGTAAGGGTTTTCCTTTAATCCGCGCCTTGACGGTGTGGTGGGCGCATTCCTATAGTGTGCGCAAGTGGCGGAAAGTGGCATGAAGTGGGTTTTTTGAGCTCAAAACGATAAAAATTGGAGAAACGCAGACGTGTTTCGCGGAGCTAACGCTATAAGTCTCGACGCAAAGGGCCGTCTCGCTATGCCGAGCCGGTACCGTGACGAGCTCGAATCGCGGAGTTCCGGCCAGTTGATTGTCACGATCGATGCCGTTGATCCATGCCTGTGTGTTTACCCGCTCGATGAGTGGGAAATCATTGAAACCAAGTTGCGCGCGCTCCCTTCGCTTCGCGAAGAGAACCGTCGCCTGCAACGTTTATTGATTGGTAATGCCGTCGACCTCGAGCTCGATGGCAGTGGTCGTTTTCTGGTTCCGCCACGTCTGCGCGAGTACGCCAAATTGGATAAGCGCGCAATGTTGGTAGGCCAACTGAACAAGTTCCAATTGTGGGACGAGGATGCATGGAACGCGGTATCTGCCGCTGACCTTGCTGCCATTCAACAACCGGGCGCGATGCCTGATGAACTGCGTGATTTGATCCTGTGACTATTGATAGCGGCTTTAACCACATCACCGTACTGCTTGACGAAGCCGTCGAGGCTCTCGCCGTACGTCCTGATGGCTGCTATCTGGACGGCACGTTCGGTCGCGGCGGGCACAGTCGGTTGATTCTCAGCCAGCTCGGGCCGGCCGGTCGGCTCATCGGGTTCGACAAGGATCCCCAAGCGATTGCCACCGGGCAAGCGCTAGCGGCCGAAGACGGCCGCTTTGTCGTTGTGCAGCGCAGCTTTGCCGAGCTCGGCTCGGTCGTCGTCGAACGGGGGCTGGACGGCAAGGTCAGCGGGATTCTGCTCGATCTGGGCGTGTCTTCGCCGCAGCTCGATGACGCGGAGCGCGGCTTCAGTTTTCTCAATGACGGCCCGCTGGACATGCGTATGGACCCGTCCCGAGGCATCAGCGCCGCCGAGTTCGTCAATACCGCACCGGTTGAAGAAATCGCCCGGGTGTTCAAGGAATACGGCGAAGAGCGTTTCTCCGGGCGCATGGCCCGTGCCGTCGCCGAACGTCGCGATATCAAACCGTTCGAGCGCACAGGCGATCTGGCCGAAGTGTTGAAAGTCGCCAACCCGGCATGGGAGAAGGGCAAGAACCCGGCTACCCGTGCATTCCAGGGTTTGCGCATTCACGTCAACAACGAATTGGGTGACCTGGAAGCTGGCCTCGAAGCGGCACTGGAAGCCCTGGAAGTGGGCGGCCGTCTGGTTGTAATCAGTTTTCATTCGCTCGAAGACCGTATCGTCAAGCTGTTCATGCGCAAACTGGTGAAAGGCGAAGCCGACAACCTGCCGCGCAACCTGCCGGTTCGCCACGTTGCGTTCGAACCGAAAATCAAAGTCCATGGCAAAGCGCAGACGGCCTCCGACGCCGAACTCAAAGCCAACCCACGTTCCCGTAGCGCCGTCATGCGCGTCGCGGAGAAGTTGCGGTGAGCAAGCTTTTCGCCAAGCCACTGCCTGGCGGCAGCTTTTTCATGCTGCTGCTGTTTGTCGGCGTGCTCGTGTCGGCCATCGGCGTGTCTTACAGCGCGCACTGGAACCGTCAGTTGCTCAACAACCTTTATAACGAGCTGAGCGTGCGCGACAAGGCGCAAGCCGAATGGGGTCGTCTGATTCTTGAGCAAAGCACCTGGACCGCACACAGCCGGATCGAAGTACTGGCCACTGAGCAACTGAAAATGCACATCCCGGGCGCGGCTGACGTGCAGATGGTGGCGCCATGATGAAGCTTGAAGGCGCACTCTTTCCGTGGCGCTTCCGCCTGATGCTGGCGCTCCTCGGCGTGATGGTCGCAGCGATCTGCTGGCGAATTATCGACCTGCAAGTGGTTGACCGTGACTTCCTCAAAGGTCAGGGCGATGCCCGCAGTCTTCGTCACATTCCTATCCCGGCACACCGTGGTCTGATCACTGACCGCAACGGCGAGCCTTTGGCGGTCAGCACCCCGGTGACGACCCTGTGGGCCAACCCCAAGGAAATGCAATCGGCCAAAGAGAAGTGGCCTGCATTGGCGACAGCGCTGGGGCAGGATCCGAAAGCACTGACTGAGCGTCTCGAAGCCCAAGCCAACAAAGAATTCATTTATCTGGTGCGGGGGCTGACTCCCGAGCAAGGCCAGGCTGTGCTCGACCTCAAAGTGCCGGGCGTCTATGGCATCGAAGAATTCCGGCGTTTCTATCCGGCCGGTGAAGTGACGGCGCACATGGTCGGATTCACCGACATCGATGACCACGGTCGTGAGGGTGTCGAACTGGCTTATGACGAATGGCTGGCCGGGGTGCCGGGCAAACGACAGGTCATCAAGGATCGGCGCGGACGGCTGATCAAGGATGTCCAGGTCACTAAAAACGCCAAGGCCGGTAAGCCCTTGGCGTTGTCCATTGACCTGCGTCTGCAATATCTGGCCAACCGCGAACTGCGTAACGCGATCATCGAGAACGGCGCCAAGGCCGGCAGCCTGGTGATCATGGACGTAAAGACCGGCGAGATTCTTGCCATGGTCAATCAGCCGACCTACAACCCGAACAACCGCCGCAATCTGCAGCCGGCGATGATGCGTAACCGCGCGATGATCGACGTGTTCGAGCCGGGCTCGACCATGAAAGCGATCTCGATGAGCGCTGCGATCGAGTCCGGCCGTTGGAAACCGACCGACACCGTCGAGGTGTATCCGGGGACTTTGCAGATTGGTAAATACACCATCAAGGACGTATCCCGAAGCGAAGGCCCGGTGCTGGACATGGCCGGCATTCTGATCAATTCCAGTAACGTCGGCATGAGTAAGGTCGCCTTCGATATTGGTGGCGAAACCATCTACCGTCTCGCGCAGAAAGTCGGCCTGGGCCAGGACACGGGCCTCGGCTTCCCGGGGGAGCGCGTGGGCAACTTGCCGAACTACCGCGAATGGCGCAAGGCAGAAACCGCGACGCTGTCCTACGGCTACGGTATTTCCGTGACCGCGATCCAATTGGTCCACGCCTTTTCGGCGCTGGCCAACAACGGTCGTCTCGCACCGCTGACGCTGATCAAAACCGACAAGCCGCCGCAAACCACGCAAGTGCTGCCTGAAGCCGTCGCGAAAACCATGCAAGGCATGCTGCAGCAAGTGATCGAGGCGCCTCGTGGCGTGTTCCGTGCGAAGGTGCCGGCGTATCACGTGGCTGGCAAGTCGGGTACGGCGCGCAAGACATCGACGGGCACCAAGGGCTACGCCGAAAATTCCTACCGCTCGCTGTTCGCCGGTTTCGGCCCGATGAGCGACCCGCGTTACGCAATCGTTGTGGTGATTGATGAGCCGTCCAAGGCCGGTTACTTCGGTGGTCTGGTATCGGCGCCGGTGTTCAGCCGTGTGATGTCCGGCACCCTGCGTCTGATGAACGTAACCCCGGACAACCTGCCGACGACACAACAGGCCAACGCCACCCCGGTTATTCCGCTGAAAGCCAATGGAGGGCGCGGCTGATGTCTCTTAGTCTGAACAAAATATTCCCTCACGCCGGCCACGATCTGTTGATCCGAGAACTGGCACTGGATAGCCGAAACGTGCGCGCGGGTGATCTGTTCCTCGCTGTGCCCGGCGGCAAGTTCGATGGCCGCGCGCACATTGCCGATGCGCTCGCACGCGGCGCAGCAGCGGTGGCTTATGAGGTGGAAGGCGCCACGGTACTGCCGATCACCGATGTGCCGCTGATTCCGGTCAAGGGTCTGGCCGCACAGTTGTCGGACATCGCCGGGCGTTTTTACGGTGAGCCAAGCCACCATCTGAAGCTGATCGGCGTGACCGGCACCAACGGTAAAACCAGCGTGACCCAATTGGTGGCGCAAGCGCTGGATCTGCTCGGCCAGCATTGCGGCATCGTCGGCACGCTGGGTTCCGGCTTCTATGGCGCACTGGAAAGCGGCCTGCACACCACGCCCAATCCAATTGCCGTGCAAGCGACTTTGGGCGACCTGAAAAAGGCCGGCGCCAAAGCCGTGGCCATGGAAGTCTCGTCCCACGGTCTGGATCAGGGGCGCGTGAGCGCGTTGTCGTTTGACGTGGCAGTAATGACCAACCTGTCCCGTGATCATCTGGATTACCACGGGACCATGGAGGCTTACGCCGAGACCAAGGCCAAGCTGTTCGCCTGGAATGACCTGAAGTGCCGTGTGGTCAACCTCGACGACGATTTTGGCCGGCAACTGGCAGCCGAAAAACGCGATTCGCGGCTGATTACTTACAGCCTGCTCGACAGCAGTGCCTATCTGTATTGCCGCGAAGCCCAGTTCGATGACCACGGCGTGCTCGCCACCCTGGTGACGCCGCAAGGCGAACATCATTTGCGCAGCACGTTGTTGGGTCGTTTCAACCTGAGCAATATATTGGCTGCAGTCGGTGCCTTGCTGGGGCTGGATTACGCACTGGACGAAATTCTTAAAGTACTGCCAAAACTCGAAGGTCCGGTCGGTCGCATGCAGCGTCTTGGCGGTGGCACGCAACCGTTGGTCGTGGTCGATTATGCCCATACCCCGGATGCCCTGGAAAAAGTGCTGACGGCATTGCGCCCCCACGTCAAAGGTCGGTTGCTGTGCCTGTTCGGCTGCGGCGGTGATCGCGATCGCGGCAAGCGTCCGCTGATGGCTGAAGTGGTCGAGCGTCTGGCCGATCAAGTGCTGGTCACTGACGACAACCCTCGCACGGAAGACCCGGCAGTGATTTTCGATGACATCCGCGCCGGTTTCACCGCTGTGGATAAAGTCACGTTCGTTGCCGGCCGTGGTCAGGCAATTGCCCAATTGATCGCCGGTGCTTCGGCGGATGATGTGATCGTGCTGGCCGGTAAAGGTCACGAGGACTATCAGGAAATCAATGGCGAGCGCCATGCCTTCTCTGATCTGGTCGAGGCCGATCACGCCCTGACCGCGTGGGAGGTGGCCCATGCTTAAGGCCCTCAAACTCAGCGAATTGACCAACGCGCTCGACGCACGCCTGATCAGCGCCGATGCCAGCTTCGACGGCGTCAGCATCGACAGCCGCGCGATCCAGCCCGGCCAACTGTTTATTGCCCTGACCGGCCCGCGTTTCGATGGTCATGACTATTTGAACGACGTAGCGGCCAAAGGCGCCGTTGCAGCGCTGGTCGAGCGTGAAGTCGCCGGCAGCACGCTGCCGCAACTGCTGGTCAAAGACACCCGCCAAGCCTTGGGCCAGTTGGGTGCCTTGAACCGTGCTGCCTTCACTCAGCCAGTCGCAGCTATAACCGGCTCCAGCGGCAAGACCACCGTCAAGGAAATGCTCGCGAGCATTCTGCGCACGCGCGGTCCGGTGCTGGCCACCCGTGGCAACCTGAACAACGACCTCGGCGCACCACTGACCTTGCTCGAACTGGCGCCGGAGCATACGGCGGCCGTGATCGAACTGGGCGCTTCGCGTCTGGGTGAAATTGCTTATACCGTTGGGCTGACCAAGCCTCATGTGGCGATCTTGAACAATGCCGGCACCGCTCACGTCGGTGAGTTCGGCGGCCCGGAAAAAATCGTCGAGGCCAAAGGCGAAATCATCGAAGGGCTGGCGGCGGATGGTATTGCCGTGCTGAACCTCGATGACAAGGCCTTCGGTATCTGGAAGGCCCGCGCTGCCGGGCGCAAAGTGCTGACCTTCGCCCTCAGCAATTCGCAGGCTGACTTCTACGCCAGCAACTTGAGCACCGATGCTCGTGGCTGCCCGGCCTTCAATCTGCACACGCCTGAAGGTGTCGAGTACGTTCAACTGAACCTGCTCGGCACGCATAACGTCGCCAATGCCATGGCCGCCGCCGCCGCCGCACACGCGTTGGGGGTGTCGCTGTTCGGCATCGCCACCGGGCTTGGCGCGGTGCAACCGGTCAAGGGGCGCACCGTCGCGCAACTGGCGAAGAACGGCATGCGCGTGATCGATGACACTTACAACGCAAACCCCACCTCAATGTGCGCGGCCGTTGATATACTCGCCGGCTTTTCCGGCCGCACCGTCCTGGTGCTCGGAGACATCGGCGAGTTGGGCGATTGGGCGGAGCAGGGGCACCGCGACGTGGGCGAGTACGCCCGGGGCAAGGTTTGCGCGCTTTATGCCGTTGGGCCGAACATGGTCCACGCCGTAAACGCTTTCGGTGAACAGGCGCATCACTTCGGCACGCAAGGCGAACTGATCCAGGCCCTCGACGCCGAGCAGGACACAAACACCACCATTTTGATCAAGGGTTCGCGCAGTGCAGCGATGGAAAACATCGTTGCGGCTCTGTGCGGGTCCAGTCTGGAGAAACATTAATGCTGCTGCTGCTAGCGGAGTATCTGCAACAGTTCTACAAAGGCTTCGCGGTCTTCCAGTACCTGACCCTGCGCGGGATTCTCGGTGTGCTGACCGCGCTGGTTTTGTCGCTGTGCTATGGCCCGTGGATGATCCGCACCCTGCAGAACCGTCAGATCGGTCAATCCGTTCGTAACGATGGTCCGCAATCGCACTTGTCGAAATCCGGTACGCCGACCATGGGTGGCGCGCTGATTCTGTCTTCGATCGGCGTCAGCACACTGCTCTGGGCTGACCTGAGCAACCGTTACGTCTGGACTGTTTTGCTGGTGACCCTGCTGTTCGGTGCCATCGGCTGGGTCGACGATTACCGCAAAGTCATCGAGAAGAACTCGCGTGGCCTGCCGAGCCGCTGGAAGTATTTCTGGCAATCGGTGTTCGGCCTCGGCGCGGCGATCTTCCTTTATATGACCGCTTCCACCCCGGTGGAAACCACACTGATCCTGCCGATGCTCAAGGACTACAGCATTCCACTGGGTGCCGGGTTCATCGTGCTGACCTACTTTGTGATCGTCGGTTCGAGCAACGCGGTCAACCTGACTGACGGCCTCGACGGTCTGGCGATCATGCCAACCGTAATGGTCGGCGGCGGTCTGGGCATCTTCTGCTACCTGTCGGGCAACGTGAAATTCGCTGAATACCTGCTGATCCCCTACGTGCCGGGCGCGGGCGAGCTGATCGTGTTCTGCGGTGCGCTGATCGGTGCCGGTCTGGGCTTCCTCTGGTTCAACACCTATCCGGCGCAAGTGTTCATGGGTGACGTCGGCGCACTGGCGCTGGGCGCAGCCCTGGGCACCATCGCGGTGATCGTCCGTCAGGAAATCGTCCTGTTCATCATGGGCGTCGTGTTCGTGATGGAAACCCTGTCAGTCGTCATTCAAGTTGCTTCCTTCAAGCTGACCGGTCGCCGTGTGTTCCGCATGGCACCGATACACCCCCACTTTGAACTCAAGGGCTGGCCCGAGCCGCGCGTGATCGTCCGTTTCTGGATCATTACCGTGATTCTCGTGCTGATCGGCCTTGCCACCCTGAAGATGAGGTAGAACGAGTGTCTCTGATCGCTTCTGACCACTTCCGCATCGTTGTCGGCCTCGGCAAGAGCGGCATGTCCCTGGTTCGCTTCCTGGCGAGCCGGGGCACGTCGTTTGCCGTGGCTGACACGCGGGAAAATCCACCGGAACTGGCCACGCTCAAGCGTGACTATCCGCAGGTGGAAGTGCGTTGTGGCGAGCTGGACGTCGAATTCCTGTGCCGTGCCGACGAGCTCTACGTGAGCCCCGGCCTGGCGCTGGCGACCCCGGCCCTGCAAGCCGCCGCCGCCCGTGGCGTGAAACTGTCCGGCGACATCGAGTTGTTCGCGCGTAACGCGCAGGCGCCAATCGTGGCCATCAGCGGTTCCAACGCGAAAAGCACCGTCACCACCCTGGTTGGCGAGATGGCGATGGCGGCCGGCAAACGTGTCGCAGTAGGCGGCAACCTCGGCACCCCCGCGCTGGACCTGCTCAGTGACGACGTCGAGCTGTACGTGATGGAACTGTCGAGTTTCCAACTGGAAACCACCGACCAGCTCAACGCCGAAGTGGCGACCGTACTCAACATCAGCGAAGACCACATGGACCGCTACAGCGGTCTGCCGGCCTATCACCTGGCCAAGCACCGGATCTTCCGTGGTGCCAGGCAGTTTGTGGTCAACCGTCAGGATGCACTGACGCGGCCATTGATCGGCGAGGGCCAGCCGTGCTGGACCTTCGGTCTGAGCAAACCGGATTTCAAGGCGTTCGGTATCCGGGAAGAAGACGGCGAGAAATACCTGGCCTTTGAATTCCAGAACCTGATGCCGGTGCGCGAGCTGAAAGTTCGCGGCGCGCACAACCAGTCCAACGCCCTCGCGGCCTTGGCGCTCGGTCATGCGGTCGGTCTGCCGTTCGAGGCCATGCTCGCGGCGCTGCGTAATTTCGCCGGTCTCGAACACCGCTGCCAGTGGGTGCGCGATCTGGACGGCGTTGCTTATTACAACGACTCCAAAGCCACCAACGTTGGCGCCGCGCTGGCTGCCATTGAAGGCTTGGGTGCGGACATCGACGGCAAGATCGTGCTGATCGCCGGTGGCGATGGCAAGGGGGCCGAATTCAACGATCTGCGTGATCCGGTCGCCGCCCACTGCCGTGCCGTGATTCTGATGGGCCGCGACAGCGACAAGATCGGCGCCGCCCTCGGCGACGCCGTTCCACTGATCCGCGTTACTTCCTTGGTTGAGGCCGTCGAGCAATGCCGCGCCGCTGCCCAACCGGGCGATGTGGTGCTGCTGTCGCCAGCCTGCGCCAGTTTCGACATGTTCAAGCATTACGAAGACCGTGGTCACCAGTTCGTCCGCGCCGTGGAGGAACTGGCATGAGCCTGCTCAACATCATCAAACCGTATCCATCGCCGATCATCACCGGGCGCGGAATCGACCTCGACTTCCCGATGCTTGCCGGGTGCCTGGCGCTGCTCGGTCTCGGCCTGGTCATGATCGCGTCGGCGTCCACCGAAGTGGCCGCCGCGCAGTCGGGCAGTGCGCTGTACTACATGATTCGCCACCTGATCTATGTGGCGCTGGGCCTTGGCGCCTGCATCATCACCATGATGATTCCAATCGCCACCTGGCAACGCTTGGGCTGGCTGATGCTGCTCGGTGCGTTTGGTCTGCTGGTGATGGTGATCATTCCGGGCATCGGCCGAGAAGTGAACGGTTCGATGCGCTGGATCGGTTTCAGCTTCTTCAACGTTCAGCCGTCCGAGATCGCCAAAGTGTTCGTGGTGATCTACCTCGCCGGTTACCTGGTGCGGCGCCAGAAAGAAGTGCGCGAAAGCTGGATGGGCTTTTTCAAGCCGTTCATCGTCCTGTTGCCGATGGCCGGCCTGTTGCTGATGGAACCGGACTTCGGGGCCACCGTGGTCATGATGGGCGCGGCGGCGGCCATGCTATTCCTCGGCGGGGTTGGTTTGTTCCGCTTCTCGCTGATGGTGGTGCTGGCGGTTGGGGCCGTGGTTTTGCTGATTCAGATGCAGCCGTACCGGATGGCACGTCTGACCAACTTCGCCGACCCGTGGGCCGACCAGTTCGGTGCCGGTTATCAATTGTCGCAAGCCTTGATCGCGTTCGGTCGTGGCGAATGGCTGGGCGTTGGCCTGGGCAACAGCGTGCAGAAGCAGTTCTACCTGCCGGAAGCGCACACCGACTTCGTGTTCTCCGTACTGGCTGAGGAGTTGGGCGCGGTGGGTTCGCTGTGCACCGTGGCGCTGTTCGTATTCGTCTGTATCCGTGGCATGTACATCGGTCTGTGGGCCGAGAAGGCCAAACAGTACTTTGCCGCTTACGTTGCTTACGGTCTGTCGTTCCTGTGGATTGGTCAGTTCCTGATCAACATCGGTGTGAACGTCGGCCTGCTGCCAACCAAGGGCCTGACCTTGCCGTTCCTCAGTTATGGCGGCAGTTCGTTGGTGATCTGCTGTGCCTGCCTGGGTTTGTTGTTGAGGATCGAGTGGGAGAGTCGAACCCACCTGGGCAGTGAAGAGATGGAGTTCCATGAGAGCGACTTCGCCGAGGAGCCGAATCATGGGCGCTAACGTATTGATCATGGCCGGCGGAACCGGCGGCCACGTGTTCCCGGCGCTGGCCTGTGCCCGCGAGTTTCAGGCGCGCGGCTACACCGTGCACTGGCTCGGCACGCCACGCGGGATCGAGAACGAACTGGTCCCGGCGGCCGGACTGGAACTGCATCGGATCAACGCCACTGGCCTGCGCGGCAAGGGCAAGCTGTCGCTGCTCAAGGCGCCGTTCATGCTGCTCAAGTCGGTTTGGCAGGCGCGGGCAATCATTCGCAAGCTGCGTCCGGTGTGCGTGGTCGGCTTCGGTGGTTATGTGACTGGCCCCGGTGGTCTTGCCGCGAAGCTGGCCGGCGTGCCGGTGATCGTTCACGAACAAAACGCCGTGGCCGGCACCGCCAATCGGTTGCTGGTGCCGTTCGCCGCCCGGGTGTGTGAAGCCTTCCCCGACACCTTTACTCTGTCGGACACCCGCCGTACCACCGGAAACCCGGTGCGCAGCGAGCTGTTCCTCGAAACACCGCGACCTGCTCTGGCGGGTCGCAAAGCGCGTTTGCTGATCCTGGGCGGAAGCCTTGGTGCAGAGCCGTTGAATAAATTGCTGCCTGAAGCCCTGGCCCAAGTCGCTGCCGATTTGCGCCCGGAAGTGTTTCATCAGGCCGGCAAAAACCACGATGAAGTGACTGCAGAGCGCTACCGCGCTGCCGGCGTGGATGCGCAGGTGCAGCCGTTCATCAAAGACATGGCCCAAGCCTATGGCTGGGCCGACCTGGTGGTGTGCCGCGCAGGTGCGTTGACCATCAGTGAGCTGGCTGCCGCCGGTCTGCCCTCGATGCTGGTGCCTTTGCCCCACGCGATCGACGATCACCAGACCCGCAACGCCGAATATTTGGCCCTTGAAGGCGCAGCCTTCCTGATGCCGCAAAGAACGACTGGTGCCGCGGACCTTGCCGCGCGCCTGACAGAGGTCTTGATGCAACCGCAACGACTTGAAGAAATGGCCCAAGCGGCCCGCCGTCTGGCGAAACCCGATGCCACCCGTAGTGTGGTCGATTCCTGTCTGGAGGTGTCCCATGGTTGAGAATCAGAAAGCCATGCCACAACCGGAAATGCGCCGCATCCGTCGCATCCACTTCGTCGGTATCGGCGGCGTGGGCATGTGTGGCATTGCCGAAGTGTTGTTGAACCTGGGCTATGAAGTGTCCGGTTCCGACCTGAAAGCTTCGCCGGTCACCGAGCGTCTGGAATCGTTCGGCGCCCACATTTTTATCGGCCACCGTGCCGAGAATGCCGCTGCCGCCGACGTGCTGGTGGTGTCGAGTGCCGTCAACACCTCCAACCCGGAAGTGGCGACGGCCCTGGAACGCCGCATCCCGGTGGTGCCGCGTGCCGAAATGCTCGCTGAGCTGATGCGCTATCGCCACGGCATTGCCGTCGCTGGTACGCACGGCAAAACCACCACCACCAGCCTGATTGCCTCCGTGTTCGCGGCCGGTGGCCTGGACCCGACGTTCGTCATCGGTGGCCGTCTGAATGCCGCGGGCACCAATGCCCAGCTCGGCACCAGCCGTTACCTGATCGCCGAAGCCGACGAGAGCGATGCGAGCTTCCTGCACCTGCAACCGCTGGTGGCTGTGGTCACCAACATCGACGCCGATCACATGGCGACCTACGACGGTGACTTCAACAAACTGAAGAAAACCTTCGTCGAGTTCCTGCACAACCTGCCGTTCTACGGTTTGGCGGTGATGTGCCTGGACGATCCGGTGGTGCGTGAAATCCTGCCGCAGGTCAAACGGCCGACCGTGACCTATGGCTTCAGCGAAGACGCCGACGTGCGCGCGATCAATGTGCGCCAGCAAGGCATGCAAACCTTCTTCACTGTGCTGCGCCCAGACCGTGAGCCGCTGGAAGTATCGGTCAACATGCCGGGCAATCACAACGTGCTGAACTCGCTGGCGACCATCTGCATCGCCACCGACGAAGGCGTCAGCGATGAAGCCATCGTTCAGGGCCTGTCGGGCTTCCAAGGTGTCGGTCGACGCTTCCAGGTCTACGGCGAACTGCCGGTGGACGGCGGCCACGTGATGCTGGTCGACGACTACGGTCACCACCCGACCGAAGTCGCCGCTGTCATTAAAGCCGTGCGTGGTGGCTGGCCGGAGCGCCGTCTGGTGATGGTCTACCAACCGCACCGTTACAGCCGCACCCGTGACCTGTACGACGATTTCGTCAATGTACTGGCCGACGCCAACGTGCTGCTGCTGATGGAAGTCTATCCGGCCGGTGAAGAGCCGATCCCGGGCGCCGACAGCCGCAAGCTGTGCAACAGCATCCGCCAGCGTGGTCAGCTCGACCCGATCTACATCGAGCGTGGCGTCGACCTGGCGCCGCTGGTCAAGCCGCTGCTGCGTGCCGGCGACATTCTGCTGTGCCAGGGCGCCGGTGATATCGGCGGTCTTGCACCCAAACTGTTGAAAAGTGAGTTGTTCGCTGGCGCCGTGGCGGCGTCGGTCGAGGGGAAGTTGAAATGACTGCTGCCTACGCCAAGCTGTTCTCTACTATTGCGCCGAAAGACTTCGGCCGCGTCGCCGTGCTCTTCGGTGGCTTGAGTGCCGAGCGTGAGGTGTCGTTGAAATCCGGTAATGCCGTGCTCGAGGCGCTGCAAAGCGCGGGTGTGGACGCGTTCGGGATCGACGTCGGCGAAGACTTTCTGCAGCGTCTGCTCAGCGAAAAAATCGACCGTGCCTTCATCATTCTTCACGGCCGTGGCGGCGAAGACGGCTCCATGCAGGGCCTGCTCGAATGCGCCGGCATTCCGTACACCGGCAGCGGCATTCTGGCCTCGGCACTGGCGATGGACAAACTGCGCACCAAGCAGGTCTGGCACAGCCTCGGGATTCCGACGCCGCGTCACGCTGTACTGTGCAGCGAAGCCGATTGTATTTCTGCAGCGACGGAACTGGGCTTCCCTTTGATCGTCAAACCGGCCCATGAAGGTTCAAGTATCGGGATGGCCAAAGTGAGTTCTGCGTCCGAGTTGATCGACGCATGGAAAGCGGCCAGTACCTACGATTCGCAAGTGTTGGTTGAGCAATGGATTCAAGGTCCGGAGTTCACCATCGCCACCCTGCGTGACCAGGTGTTGCCTCCTATCGCCCTGGGTACACCGCACACGTTCTACGACTACGACGCCAAGTACATCGCCAACGATACCCAGTACCGCATTCCGTGCGGGCTGGATGCCGCCAAGGAACAGGAACTCATGGAACTCACGGCCAAGGCCAGTGAGGCACTGGGTATTGCCGGTTGGGGCAGGGCGGACGTGATGCAGGACGCCGACGGGCAATTCTGGTTTCTGGAAGTGAACACTGCACCGGGCATGACCGATCACAGTCTGGTGCCGATGGCAGCCCGTGCTGCCGGTCTGGATTTCCAGCAACTGGTTCTGGCCATTCTGGCCGCCAGTGTTGAAGACGCTCGAGGTTAAGACGATGCAAGGCGCTCAGCTCAGACATCAGCCCCCCGCACCCGGCCGCAAGCCGGTGCCTCGGGGTGCCAGCCGAATGGTGGCCAAAGAGCCGATGTCCGCGCGCCTGCCGAAAGCCAATTTCGGCTTTTTGAAAAGCCTGTTCTGGCCGGTGCTGTTGGTCGTGCTCGGTTTCGGTACTTACGAAGGTGCACAGCGTCTGCTGCCGTACGCCGATCGGCCAATCAGCAAGATCGCAGTCCAGGGCGACCTGAGTTACATCAGTCAGCAGGCGGTGCAGCAGCGAATCGCTCCTTATGTGGCGGCAAGCTTCTTCACCATCGACCTGGAGGGCATGCGCAAAGAACTGGAGCAAATGCCCTGGATCGCCCACGCCGAAGTGCGCCGTGTGTGGCCGGATCAAGTGGTGATCCGCCTCGAAGAACAACTGCCGGTGGCCCGCTGGGGCGACGAGTCGTTGCTGAACAACCAGGGCCAGGCGTTTACGCCCAGGGAACTGGCGAACTACGAACACTTGCCACAGTTGTTCGGTCCTCAACGGGCTCAACAGCAAGTGATGCAGCAATACCAGGTGCTGAGCCAGATGCTGCGACCGATGGGCTTCTCGATTGCCCGCCTGGAACTGCGTGAGCGCGGTAGCTGGTTCCTGACCACCGGCGCCGGCAGTTCCGGCCCCGGCATCGAGTTGCTGCTGGGACGCGGCAACCTGGTGGAAAAGATGCGCCGTTTTATTGCCATCTATGACAAGACGCTTAAAGACCAGATTACGAACATTGCGCGCATCGATCTGCGCTACGCCAACGGCCTTGCTGTTGGCTGGCGGGAACCCGTAGCGCCGACGACAGCCCAACCCGCTGTCGCGAAGAATTAAGAAGAGGCAGGACCCATGGCAAACGTGCAAAGCGGCAAAATGATCGTCGGTCTGGATATCGGCACCTCCAAGGTGGTGGCGCTGGTAGGCGAGGTCTCGGACGACGGCACGCTGGAAATCGTCGGTATCGGCACACATCCGTCCCGCGGCCTGAAAAAAGGCGTGGTGGTGAATATCGAGTCCACCGTGCAATCGATCCAGCGTGCGATCGAAGAAGCCCAACTCATGGCGGGCTGCCGCATTCACTCGGCGTTCGTAGGCGTGGCCGGCAATCACATCCGCAGCCTGAACTCCCATGGCATCGTCGCGATTCGTGACCGTGAAGTGAGCTCCGCTGACCTTGAGCGTGTCCTGGATGCTGCGCAGGCCGTGGCGATCCCGGCTGACCAGCGCGTGCTGCACACCCTGCCGCAGGATTACGTGATCGATAACCAGGAAGGCGTCCGCGAACCTTTGGGCATGTCCGGCGTGCGCCTGGAAGCCAAGGTTCACGTCGTCACCTGCGCCGTCAACGCCGCACAGAACATTGAAAAATGCGTGCGCCGTTGTGGCCTGGAAATCGACGACATCATTCTCGAACAACTGGCTTCGGCCTACTCGGTCCTGACCGACGACGAAAAAGAACTGGGCGTGTGCCTGGTCGACATCGGCGGCGGCACCACCGACATCGCGATTTTCACCGAAGGTGCGATTCGCCATACCGCGGTGATCCCGATTGCCGGTGATCAGGTGACCAACGACATCGCCATGGCGTTGCGCACCCCGACTCAGTACGCCGAAGAGATCAAGATCCGTTACGCCTGCGCCCTGGCCAAACTGGCCGGTGCTGGCGAAACCATCAAAGTGCCGAGCGTCGGCGACCGTCCACCGCGCGAACTGTCGCGTCAGGCCCTGGCCGAAGTGGTCGAGCCGCGTTACGACGAACTGTTCACCCTGATCCAGGCCGAACTGCGTCGCAGCGGCTACGAAGACCTGATCCCGGCCGGCATCGTGCTGACCGGCGGTACTTCGAAGATGGAAGGCGCCACCGAACTGGCCGAAGAAATCTTCCACATGCCGGTCCGTCTGGGCGTGCCGCATGGTGTCAAAGGCCTGGATGACGTGGTGCGTAACCCGATTTATTCCACTGGCGTTGGCTTGTTGATGTACGGCCTGCAAAAACAGTCCGACGGGGTTTCGTTCTCCGGCATCGGCAGCCGCGACAGCTACAGCAGCGAGGAGCCACAGGCACCGTTGCTCGATCGATTGAAGAAGTGGGTTCAAGGCAACTTTTAATTGCAGTTCGAAGCGTCAAGCTTCGGGCGGCAAGCAGTAGCAGTAGATGCACCGCAACAAAATGCAGTAGGCGAAAAAACTAGAGAACGTAAGGAGAGGGAAAATGTTCGAACTCGTAGACAACATCCCCGCAAGCCCGGTAATTAAAGTTATCGGTGTTGGCGGTGGCGGCGGCAACGCTGTCAATCACATGGTCAAGAGCAACATCGAAGGCGTCGAATTCATCTGCGCCAACACTGATGCTCAAGCGCTGAAAAACATCGGCGCGCGTACCATCCTGCAACTGGGCACTGGCGTCACTAAAGGCCTGGGCGCCGGCGCGAATCCGGAAGTCGGCCGTCAGGCTGCTCTGGAAGACCGCGAGCGCATTGCTGAAGTGCTGGCCGGCACCAACATGGTGTTCATCACCACGGGCATGGGCGGTGGTACCGGTACCGGTGCTGCGCCGATCATCGCCGAAGTGGCCAAGGAAATGGGCATCCTGACCGTTGCGGTCGTGACCCGTCCGTTCCCGTTCGAAGGCCGCAAGCGTATGCAGATCGCCGACGAAGGCATCCGCATGCTGTCCGAAAGCGTCGACTCGTTGATCACCATTCCTAACGAGAAGCTGCTGACCATCCTCGGTAAAGACGCCAGCCTCTTGTCGGCTTTCGCCAAGGCTGACGATGTACTGGCCGGTGCCGTTCGCGGTATCTCCGACATCATCAAACGTCCGGGCATGATCAACGTCGACTTTGCCGACGTGCGTACCGTGATGAGCGAAATGGGCATGGCGATGATGGGCACTGGCTGCGCCAGCGGTCCGAACCGTGCACGTGAAGCCACCGAAGCTGCCATTCGCAACCCGCTGCTGGAAGACGTGAACCTGCAAGGCGCACGCGGCATTTTGGTGAACATCACCGCCGGTCCTGACCTGTCTCTGGGTGAGTACTCCGACGTGGGTAGCATCATTGAAGCCTTCGCTTCCGAGCACGCCATGGTCAAGGTCGGTACCGTTATCGATCCGGACATGCGCGACGAGCTGCACGTGACTGTGGTTGCCACGGGTCTGGGCGCGAAAATCGAGAAGCCTGTGAAGGTTATCGACAACACCGTTCACACCTCGATGGCTGCTTCTCAGGTGCAACAACCGGCTCCGGCCCGTCAGGAAGCGCCAGCGGTGAACTACCGTGACCTGGACCGTCCGACCGTCATGCGCAACCAGGCTCAGGCTGGTGCTGCGGCTGCCGCGAAGATGAATCCGCAAGATGACCTGGATTATCTGGACATCCCGGCATTCCTGCGTCGTCAGGCCGATTGATGGAATGTATCAGGCCTATGAAGGTGATTGGTGTTCAGCAAAGGTTCGGTCTGCTATCATCGCCAGCCTTTGTTGATACCAGTTCGCAATTTGCGCTGAAGCGGCCCAAGCCATGATTAAACAACGCACACTGAAAAATATTATCCGTGCCACAGGTGTAGGCCTGCACTCCGGTGAGAAGGTCTACCTGACCCTCAAGCCTGCGCCTGTCGACACTGGCATTGTGTTTTGTCGCGCTGACCTCGACCCTGTGGTGCAGATTCCTGCCCGCGCGGAAAACGTCGGTGAAACCACTATGTCGACGACGCTGATTAATGGCGACGTCAAAGTGGACACGGTAGAGCACTTGCTCTCGGCCATGGCTGGCCTGGGCATCGATAACGCCTACGTCGAGCTCTCCGCGTCCGAAGTCCCGATCATGGATGGCAGCGCTGGACCCTTCGTATTCCTGATTCAATCGTCTGGCCTGGAAGAACAGGACGCCGCCAAGAAATTCATCCGCAACCTGCGTG